>JAJOKK010000113.1 GCA_021129875.1 Candidatus Bipolaricaulota bacterium | reverse complement strand
CCCTCCGCTTACCAAGATCGAGGTTAATCCGCGGATTTTGAAGGAGCGCTATTGGCTGTGCAAGGTGGCTGCGCTCGATGGGCGCACCCTGTTCTGGAGCGAGTGGCTCGCTAATTTTCTCCCAGTTGCTCTTCTGGGAGCTGTCGCCATTACCGCGCTCAATATCGCCATCGGCAGTGGAATATGGGCCAGCCTCGGTTCGCTTCTCCTCCTCTGCGGTCTGCTGGCGGGCTGGCAGGCGATAGATAGTGGATTCACCTTCCTGGCGCTAAATCTATTCTATGAGCAGAAACAGGCTCTCGGAACGGTCATCGGTCTTGCGGCTTCTATCCTCTTTTTCGTGCTCGTGGTGGGGCCGGTGGCGATCGGGCAAGGAGGATATGCCGTCTTCGCTCCATTGCGGTTTATCGGTGATCTACCGCAATGGATTTTGCACGGTACAACGATAGGGTTTTCTTTGGCCGTCGTCGTGCTGACGATCTATTTTTCAGGGAAATTAGGGGCAAAACACTGGGAGGAGATGGAGATATGACGTGCGACTTCCGGACTTTGCACGGTATAATCTTCAGTAAAATCGGACGGAGGTGCCACTCATGAACGGGATCGTTCATATTGCCCGCTCTCATCTGCAAACAGCGTATCGCGAGCGGGTGACCCTCTTCTGGTTCATCGTCTTCCCACTCTTTCTGTTGACGATCCTCACCTTGATCTTCGGGCGGATCGGTAGGGAAGGGGAGATAAATTTTGCGGTCACGTTGGCCAACATGGAAGAGGAGGTCGGCGCTGGCATGGATTTTGCCGCGATCGTGGAGCAGGTCTTTACCCAGATAGGAACAGCGCCTGAACCGGGTAAGGAGCCGCTGTTCACCCTCCACCGTCCTCAGGCTGAGGATGAGCTAAGCGAATTCCTAGCCGTTGAACAGGAGGCTCTCAGGTACGGGCGGCGGGCGGCGATCATCGTCATCCCGCCAGGGTTCAATCGGGAGATCATGCAGCGAATGATCTCCCCCGATCCCGCCTCTGCGGTGCATTCCTTGCGGATCTACTACGATGCAGGGAGCCCGGCGTCGGAGATAGCAACTTCGATCATCGAGCAGATCCTCACCGGTGTCGACCGGGAGATCCTCGCCCGCAGCGGTCGCTTCAGCGAGGCAAAGGCCGTTCCGAGTGGGTCTGCTTGGGTGGGCGAAGGGGAAGAGCGCAGACAGGCCACTTATATTGATTTTCTCCTACCGGGGATCATCCTGATGGCCTTCTTCAGCAGCGGGCTCTTTGGTGTTCCTGGTACGATCCTCTTCGCCCGTGAGCAAAGGGTGCTGCGCCGCTACTGGGTCACCCCGCTCACCATCCCTTGCTACTTTGCCGGCTTCTCACTGGGGCACCTTCTGCTCTGCCTGGTTCAGTTCATCCTCATCCTCCTCCTTGGCCGGCTCGCCTTCGGCGCTACGGTTAGCTTTGCCGCACCAGGAGCGATCTTTTTCCTCATGCTTGCCGCTGTCACCTTCCTTGCCTTCGGGTTCTTCGTCGCTTCCATAGCAAAGACGGCCAATGCCGGGATGGCGATCGCCAATATCATAAATATGCCGATGATGTTCCTCGGAGGGATCTTCTTCCCGGTCGGAGAGCTTCCGGTTGCGCTACAAGCGCTCGTCTATGCAAACCCACTGACCTATCTAGGCAAAGGGTTGCGGGCGAGCCTGGGGGTCGGTCCACCGGTCTCTCCCGGCTACCTGGCGATTATCGTCCCTCTCCTCTGGATAGTCGCCTGCACGCTCATCGCAGCGAAACGGCTGAAGTGGGATGTGGAGCGATGAGATCTCTCACCGCTCTGCTGCGCAGCGAACTTGTAGTCCTTCTGCGGGACAAGGGCACCCTCTTCTTCACGTTCCTCTTCCCGCTTATCTTCATCCTCATCTTCGGGGCCGTTATGGGCGGGGACGGCGACGCAGCAAAGACGAGCCTTGGAGTGTACACGGTGGAAGGTGCGGATCAGGGGACGCTGGAAGAGGTGATCGCGGCGATCGGATCGCTCACCTATACAGCATACGACAGCCGTGTCGCACTTGAGAGTGCGCTTGCGAACCGGGACTTGGACTTTGGTCTGGTATGGGATGGAGAGCAGCTTCTTTTCCTCTACGACCCGGCCCGGATCCGGGAGAATCATAGGTTCGAAGCGATGGCGAGGGGGATCACTGCCGCATTCAACCTGCGCGTGCAAGGGCTCTCTCCCGTCCTCACTGCAGAGCGGGTACATCTAGGGCGGGAGGCCGCGGCCGACTGGTTAACCAATATGGTCCCTGGGATCATCGCCTTCTCCATCCTCTCGGCGGGACTGTTCGCCGTCTCCGGGCATATCAGCGCGATGAAGAAGCGGAGGATCCTCGAGCGGATGCTCGTCACTCCGATGAGACCGCTCGCCCTGCTTGGGGCGATCATCTCCGTCCGGCTTGTGATCGTCTATATCTCGACCTTGATCACCCTGTTCGTCGCCACAGCTCTCTTCGACCTCCACTTCGCGATGGATTGGGTCAGCTATACCCTGTTAGTCGTCGCCGCCACCCTGGGGATGATGGGGCTCGGCACAGTGATCGCACTCGTCGTGCGCAGACCGGAGAGCGCGGGGAATGTGGCGAATATCATCGCCATGGTGATGATGTTCCTATCGGGAATCTTCTTCCCTGTTGAGTTGATGCCGGGATTCCTGCGCGCGTTCGCCATGGTTCTCCCTCTCACGTACATAGCCGAGGCGATGCGTTATGTCACCGGCGTTGCTTACATGACCAGCTTCCGCTTCACGATCATCGTCTTTGCCCTCCTCGGCCTGGCAATCGTCCTCCTCCCTTTTCTTGCCCGTTACGTGGTGCGTGCCGAGCGCCGCTGAGCAGGCTGCCTCTGTTAGGGAAGCGAGCGGAAACAACATCGCTGAAAATGAAGATCTGTGATAGCACTAAGATGATTAAGGCCGGCAGCTAGTACTTGGTAGCGATAAAGGGCCTCATCGCCAATACAAGCAGCCGACCAAGGTGGGACGAGTGACCATTGGTGGTCACCCGGGCGGCGATTTGGCTCCCAGCACGTTGAACAGCGTCTTGAAGCAAGCGCAACTATAAGGGAAGGGGAGCGCGCACCGGGTTCTTGTGGTGATCGAAAAGACTGATGAAGACTGCTTCGCTATTATTAGGAGTGTGAAATGAGCAATCTGAAGTTTTTCCACTTCGGGGTTCAGTGCCCCCATAACGCCCATCTGATAAGCCGTATACAGAGAGTGTCAAAAAAAACAGGCGCTTCAGCTTCGATTCATGACATTAGCAACCGGGAGGACATTTGCTTGCAATATGATATCTATTCTCCAACATTGCTATTGGTTAATGACGCTGTGCGATGGAGC
>JAJOKK010000152.1:3286-3395 GCA_021129875.1 Candidatus Bipolaricaulota bacterium | reverse complement strand
TCTGCGTGCTCCGCGTTCTTGGGGGGGTGTAGTAAGTCCCCAATCGGCTACTACCCCCCCCGAGACGGTGAAAGCTTCTGTTCTGCGAGGAGAAGAGGGTTATGCAACA
>JAJOKK010000152.1:0-3249 GCA_021129875.1 Candidatus Bipolaricaulota bacterium | reverse complement strand
TAAGTCCCCAATCGGCTACTACACCCCCCGAGACGGTGAAAGCTTCTGTTCTGCGAGGAGAAGAGGGTTATGCAACAGCCTGAGAAGATCGATGGTGTTGGCCACAGCCCTGTCGCATGATGGGAACCTCCCAGGTATATGCCCGTTCTCAGGCCTCTCCTTCATCCAGTCGGTGCACCTTGAGAAAGTCCGTCCGGCCACCTTCGCGCAGGGGAATCGCGCCGGTGACGATGATAAGGTCGCCAGGGCGGGCGAGATTGAGCTTGATCACGGTGTGCGCCATCATCTCGAGCATCTCTTCGGTGTTTCGGTATTGAGGAACCAGTAATGGCTGTACCCCCCATGTCAATGCCAAGCGGGTGAAGGTCGTCGCATTAGGGGTGAATGCGATGATCGATTCGCGGGGGCGCTCCCGCGCTATCTGACGAGCGGTGTACCCGCTCCAGGTGGAGGCGACGATCAACCGCGTGCCGAGGTTCTTGGCGATCGTTGCCGTTGCATCGCTGATAGCGGCGGTGATAGAGTGCATGTGTTCGACATCCGCAAAGTCAACCTTGTCCACCCAACAGGGCATCTTCTCCTCAACCGTGGCGGAGATCCTCGCCATCACCTCCACTGCACGCACTGGGTAGCGGCCGATAGCTGTCTCCCCGGAGAGCATCACTGCATCGGTCCCGTCAAGGATCGCGTTTGCCACGTCGCCAGCTTCCGCGCGGGTGGGAGTGGGGTTCAGAATCATCGATTGCAGCATCTGTGTAGCGGTGATCACTGGCTTTCCTACGGCGTTGCATTTGCAAATGATCTCCTTCTGGTAAAGAGGGACCTCCTCTACCGATACCTCCACCCCCAGGTCCCCGCGCGCCACCATCACCGCATCGGTCGCTGCGAGTATCCGATCGAAATCATCCAGCGCCGCACGTTTTTCGATTTTGGCCACGATCGCCGGACCCTCTTTTTCGCCACCGATCAGCACGCGCAGCTCCTCAATATCGGCCGCGCAGCGCACGAATGAGAGAGCGATGAAATCGACGCCGTACTCCAGCGCACAGATGATATCTTCCTTGTCCTTTGCAGTGATCGCTGCAACCTGCGATTCCCTCCCCGTCCCGGTGCGCGGTGCGGCGACCCCCTTACGGGAGTAAAGTTCTCCCCCCACAATAACCCGGCAGACAAGCTCGCCCGGCATCTTCTCCTCAACGATAAATTCGAACGTCCCGTCATCGAGAAGGATAGGGTCGCCCACGCAAAGATCGCTGATCAAGTCGGGATGAGGGAGGTTCACCACGTTCCCTGGCCCGCTCTCCCGGTCGGCGGAAAAGACAACCCTGTCGCCCTCTTTCAGGACTAGCGGCTCGTGAACGAGTGCCCCAATACGGAGCTTAGGGCCTTGAAGATCGGCCATGATCGCGATTGGGCGACCTTCCTCCCGAGCGAGCGCGCGGATTGCGGTGATTACCTGCGCATGCTCCTCTTTTGTTCCGTGCGAAAAATTGATTCGCGCCACGTCCATCCCCGCACGGATCAGAGCACGGAGTATCTCTGCATCGCGCGAGGAGGGGCCGATTGTGCATACGATCTTGGTTCGTGTATCGCTCATTAATCCATCTCCTTGACCGAATCACGCTTTCGCTATCTACCCATTTGTCGGGGTATGACGAATATCTTCACCACTCATATTTTGCTGATTACATAGACCTGACAAGCGATTTCGCTGATCGATCTTTGCAGTACACGGACGCAACTAGCGAGGACGTTCGGAAATTGGCCTTGACAATTATAGCGTGGTGTGCTATTCTCCGCACAAGAGTCAAGAGTGGCAGTCGTTTTCATCTGTAGTACGACTTCAGCAGTGATGTCGGCTTTAAACGTTCTGCCTCGATTCAACTAGCAGCACGGGGGTGATACAAATGGCAGAGCGCGAAACCGGTACCGTTAAGTGGTTTAACGACAGTAAAGGTTATGGTTTCATCGAGCGAGAGCAAGGTGAAGATATCTTCGTGCATTTCAGGGCCATCCGCGGCGAGGGTTATCGTACGCTAGAGGATGGTCAGAGCGTAGAGTTTACAGTGACCGAGGGCGATAAAGGTCCTCAGGCGCAAGACGTAGTCGTCTTGTAGGCAATCACCAAAAATTAAGGATGCGGCATACCAAACAGGTGTGCCGCATTTTTTTTGGCTCTTTGATATCTCATGTGATAACGGATTTAGGGGAGTGCGTTGAAGTTTTCCTAAGAGCAGGCATGTAGCCGTTCGTCTCTCCCTGACAGAACGATGACGGCGACTATATCGGCTCCCTGCCGCGCTGCTGCTACTGCTTGCGCTATATCTTCGTAGATGTTGCCGATGGCGACGATGATGTACAGGAGCAGCCACTCCCTTTTTCCGTAAGTCGATATTTCTGTTTACTACTGCGGGGTCTGTCGGGGATAGTCATCTCGGTCAGTTTCATGCCAACCGCCGGCTGCAGGTAGTCTTCCCGAAAATGCTTTTCATCTGTCAGCCCCAATCTCTGTTAAATTTCCGTGCGACTCATTTCTCCCTGGATCGCCATGAGCATCCTTATTGACTTCGGGGGTGACTTCGGGGGTGACTGGGGCCTTGGCTTCTGAAACCGGCACGGTCACTGTGAACATATCGCCATCATCAAAGACCACTCTGGTTGCACCGGGTGTGTAGTGCGGCAGATACTGATTCACTCTCCGGACCCCCGAACCTAACTCCTCATAGCGCCCGATCTGGATCATGAACTTGCAGATTGTCGGGTTCTTCGGGAAGGGCGTAAAATGATCTGGATCGATCTTCCCGTGGTAATGCGGAACGTTAGGATTCTTGAACTCGACTCGATTACGATAGATCATCATGGTGGCGGGCGCAGCGCTGGTGTATTCACGGTGGGCGATGATGTTGGCGACCAGTTCGCGGAAGATGATCGAGCGCAGACTGATGCTGGTGAGGCCCTCCTGATAGAACGGGTCGTTGAGGTGCTTGGCCACGAATTCCATAAGCAGATCAAAGGCGTCGATTAGGCTCTTCGGCGTTTTGAGTGGGTCGGTGGAAGTTTTCGATCCTGCTCGTCGTGAGTGTTCCCCCTGTGTCTCGCATCCACCAGGCTGAGAGGCTCCTCCCCTCCCCTTGCCCCTCCCATCGAGGGAGGGGGGGGTGCGGACTTGCTGCCTTATGGGGAGGAGCATCTCTTCCGCTGCTTTAAATCCCCTCTCCCTGTTATGGGAGAGGGTTAGGGTGAGGGGGA
>JAJOKK010000207.1 GCA_021129875.1 Candidatus Bipolaricaulota bacterium | reverse complement strand
CTTGCATGGGTCAATTCTTTCCAGAAGAAGAGGTCTGCCAACTCCACGCAAGAAATAACGTCAGACCCCGCGTGTGGTCTCGTTCATCTGTTCTGTTGTAGGGGCGAAAGATCTTTCGCCCCTACGGGTGGAGATAGCGAGAGCATGGGGTCCCTTTGTTTTTTCAACTATGGACCACGGACCACAGACCATGGACCACGGACTCTGGACTTTGTCCTGGGGTCTACCACTGGAGGGCTGCTGCCTCGGACCGTGCCCAACGATCGATGCTGCGGATCGTTTGCAGCGATATTTTGCCGTGTTCCTCGTCCGGGGAACCCTTGAGGGCGACCCAGCGGTTAAGGATTACTTCGAGGCCGGCAGCAATTCCGGTAAACGGGATCTCTCCCGTCAAGAAGCGTTTCACCAAGATTTCGTCGGCGGCGTTGATCGCTGCCGGGGCTGTTCCCCCTTCTTTTGCCGCGTGAAGGACGGTGGTGAAGGCGGGGAAACGGCCCGGGTCGAGTGGTTCGAACTTGAGTGGCGCAGTAATGTCAAGGTTTAGGCGGGGGAGACCGGTATCGATCCGCTCGGGGTGGGTGAGTGCGTATTGGATCGGGATGCGCATGTCCGATGCGGCAAGCTCGGCGAGGATCGACCCATCTTTGTATTCGACCAGCGAGTGGACGTGTGATCCAGGGTGAATGATCACATCGATCTGCTTGTAGGGGAGGGAGAAGAGGTGATGGGCTTCGATCACCTCGAACCCCTTGTTCACCATCGTTGCCGAGTCGATGGTGATGCGAGAGCCCATCGCCCAGTTGGGGTGAGAGAGGGCTTCTTCGGGGCGCACATGGGCTAATTCTTCGATTGGTCTCCGTAGGAATGGTCCGCCCGAGGCGGTGATGACTACCTGTTTCACCTCGGAGATCTTCCCCGCACGCAGACACTGCAACAGGGCGTTGTGCTCGCTGTCGATCGGGAGGAGCGTGCCTCCGTCTTCATGCAGAGACGCGGTCACAAGCTCTCCTCCGATCACCAGGCTCTCTTTGTTTGCCAAGGCGACGGTCCTGCCGAGCGAGAGCGCGGCGAGCGTAGGAGCAAGGCCGACCGCTCCCACAAGGGCGTTCACAATCAGATCGGCCCGCTTTAGTCGTGCGAGTTCACTCAACCCCTCCTCGCCGACGAGGATCTCGATCGTCTGGAAGTGGCGGTGCAACTCTTCAGCCCCTTCTTCATCCTCAATAGATACGGCGATGGGAGAGAATCGCCGTATCTGCTCGGCGAGCAGATCAACGTTCTTCCCGGCGGAGAGGCCGATTACGGAGAATAAATGGGTTTTTCGATTCAGCCGTTCGATCACGTCCAGGGTCTGTACGCCGATCGACCCGGTCGAACCAAGGATGACTACCCGGCGTTCCGCGCCGCGCATTAGGCGGCCACTGGCACCGGGAGCAGCGAATCGAAGAGGTTGTCCAACTCCGTTCCGGCGATGATCTCATTTTCGAGGAGCGCGGTCGCCAGCTGATCGAGGACGGAACGGTGCTGTTCGAGAAGGGATTTTGCCTTCTGAGAAGTGCGGGAGATCAACAAACGGATCTCGCTATCCACGAGAGAGGAGAGCTCTTCGGAGTGCTCGTTGCTCTTCACAATCTCTTCGCCGAGGAAGACATCGACATGATCGCGGGCTAGGCTGATCGGGCCGAGCTTCTTGCTCATCCCGTATTCGACCACCATCCGCTTGGCGAGTTTTGTCGCCTGCTTCAAGTCGTCGTAAGCCCCGGTGGTGAGATCGTTGAAGACGAGCTGTTCAGCAGCGCGTCCTCCGAATAGGGTGGTCAGCTTATCGTTGAGTTCCTCCTCGGAGACGATGTACTTATCTTCCAGCGGAAGCTGGAGAGTGAATCCGAGTGAGCCGTCCCCGCGGGGAATGATCGAGATCTTGTGTACGGGATCAGCCTTGGGGAGGAGTCGCCCGAGTAGAGCATGGCCGGATTCGTGGTAGGCGATCCGCTCGCGGATCTCCTCGGAGAGGACGATCCCCTTCCGTCTTACCCCGGCGATGATCCGATCGGTCGCTTCTTCGAAGTCGACCATCTCAATCAGGGATTTGTGGCTTCGTGCAGCTAGGAGCGCAGCCTCATTAGCGAGATTCCGCATGTCGGCCCCGACAAACCCGGGAGTGCGACGGGCGAGGACTGAAGGATCGATATCAGCGGCCAAGGCCTTGTTCTGTAGGTGCACATTGAGGATCTCCTCACGCCCTTTGATATCCGGCCGGGGGACGGTTATCCGGCGATCGAAGCGCCCCGGGCGCAGAAGCGCCGGGTCAAGGACGTCCGGGCGGTTGGTCGCGGCGAGCATGATGATCCCTTTGTTCGGCTGGAACCCATCCATTTCGGCAAGGAGCTGGTTCAAGGTCTGCTCACGCTCGTCATGCCCTCCGCCGAGGCCGGCCCCGCGCTTCCGTCCGACCGCGTCGATCTCATCGATAAAGATGATGCAGGGAGAGCTTACCTTCGCCTTCTCGAACATATCGCGTACCCGTGCCGCCCCTACACCGACGAACATCTCCACAAAATCCGACCCGCTGATGAAGAAGAAAGGGACCTTTGCTTCGCCGGCGATCGCCTTAGCGAGAAGGGTCTTCCCCGTCCCAGGCGCACCGACGAGGAGAATTCCCTTAGGGATCTCCGCCCCCAAAAGGGAGAATCGTTTCTGATCCTTCAGGTATTCAATGATCTCCTCTACTTCCTCCCTCACCTCATCGATCCCCGCGACATCAGAGAACGTTATATCGGTCGTCTCCGGGTGGACCAGCTTCGCCTTAGACTGGCCAAAGGAGAGGGCGCCCCCGCCTTGCTGCGTCTTGCGCATGATGTATACCCAGACCGCGACCAACAAGATGATCGGAAAGAACATACCTACTAAAGAGAGGATCCAGCCTCTGTTCGCCGGTTGTTCATACAGTAGTTCCACATTATGTTCCAATAGCAGAGGCTCGAAGAGCGCCTTATCAACGGGGAGTTGGACAACGATCGTCCTTCCGTCGAGCATCGTCCCGACACCACGGTTATTCGCAGTGACCAATACAGAAGTGATCTGTCCGCCCGCCACCATGTCGCGGAATAGTGAGTAACTCACCTCGTTCTGCTCCCGCTCTACACCTAACCAGGATTGCACAAGAATCAACCCCAGGATGACGATAACGGCAATGATGGCGGTGCTTCTCAGATTCCGGTTGCGCAAGTCTTTCAACGTATCCTTGTCCATAAATCTACTCCTTAAATAAATCCGCCCTAAATTATACCACCGCTGCTTTTGTCCGTCAAACCCGTTAACCAGCGCCCGTCAATACAACCACACTAGCATCATGAGTATCATGTCAACCTTGTATCGTCGTAAACGATGTTCCTGCTTGTCATTTCGAAGGAGTATGCGACTG
>JAJOKK010000181.1 GCA_021129875.1 Candidatus Bipolaricaulota bacterium | reverse complement strand
CGGCGACCTCGGCGACCTCGGCGGTGAAAGCATTTACCCAATGCCATCATCGACAACTGCTAACAGTAATAGAGCCTCTTTCAAAAATAAAGACCCCGATTACCTGAGCCCGGCGGCGTAGGGGTGAAAGATTTTCCACCCCTACGCAGATATCTCCTTGCCAACAGCAGGTAATAGAGCCTTATTAAGACCGATCGCGCAGTGCGGCAAGGACCTTTTCCGGGGTGAACGGGGTCTTGGTGAGGCGCACGCCGACGGCGTCGTAGACGGCGTTGGCGATTGTGGGGATCGGGCCGTTAATCCCAATCTCAGCGACCGATTTGGCCCCCATCGGTCCGGTCGGCTCGTAGGAGTCGACAAGGATCACTTCGAACGGCGGCATGTCAAGGCTCCCGAGGATCTTGTAGTCGAACAGGGTCGGGTTGCGTACCCGTCCTTTAGAGCTTATGCGCATCTCCTCGGTCAGGGCGTAGCCGATCCCGTTGGCGATCGACCCTTCCACCTGCCCCTCCGCCATCTGGGGGTTGAGCGCGGTCCCGCAGTCGATCGCGACGATGTACTTGAGTACTTTAATCACCCCTGTTTCGGTGTCGACTGCCACCTCGGCAAAACTCGCCATGAACGGTGGCGGTGACTCCTCAGGGACGCAGGAGGAGGTTGCACCGATTTGAAATTGGTCGACTTGGTACATCGCATACTGGCAAACCTCGGCAAGGGTGACGTTCTCACCTTCTGGGGCGACAACCCGTTCGTCGCTAATGGTGAGGTTTGCTTGCTCGGCTCCGAGCATCTTCGCCGCGACTGAGAGCACCTGCTCTCGCACCTCTTTTGCCGCCCGCTCAACCGCGGTCCCGGAGACGTAGGTGGTGGAGGAGGCATAGGCGCCGGTGTCGAACGGGGTGATGTCGGTGTCTGAGGAGATGACGAGCACTTTCTCACTCGGCACGCCGAGGACTTCGGCGGTGATCTGCCCGAGGATCGTGTCCGAGCCGGTCCCTAGATCGGTCGCGCCGACGAGCAGGTTAAACGAGCCGTCTTCATTCATCTTGATCGTCGCCGCTGCCATGTCGATCCGCGGAATCCCCGAGCCTTGCATGTGGATCGACATCCCTATCCCGTGTACCCAGGCCCCTTCACGCGTGCGCTTCCCCCGCTTCTCCACCCAGCCGATCTTCTCTGCGCCGATCTCAATCGCGCGGGGTAGCTCACAGCTCTTGACGGTGAACGCCACTCCCTCCCGTCCTTCGCCGAGCTTCTCGAAGATCGGCGAGGTCTCGCCACAGCGGATGTGGTTCTTGCGGCGGAGTTCGAGTGGGTCTATGTTGAGCCGCTCAGCCAACTCGTCGATCGCCATCTCCAGTGGAAAGTAGCCTTGCGTTGCCCCGTATCCCCGGTAGGCGCCGGCGACGGGGAGGTTCGTGTACACAGCCTTGCCGAAGAAATGGACGTTCTCCGCTTTGTTGTACAAGGGAAGGGTCTTTGACCCGGTGTTGGAGAGGACGGTCAGGCCATGGCTTCCGTACGCACCGGTGTTGGAGATGGCCTCCATCTCGATCGCGTGCAAGGTCCCGTCATTCTTGGCGCCAAGCTTGACCCTGACGCGCATCGGGTGGCGCACACGCGAGGAGACGAACTCCTCGTGCCTGGTTAATTCAAGCAGGGCCGGGCGACCGGTGCGCAGGGTGACCAAGCCGGCAAGGTCCTCGATAAGGACCTCCTGCTTAGCGCCGAACCCCCCTCCAATCCGCGGTTTGATCACCCGGATTTGGTGTATGGGGAGGTCGAGAACGTAAGCAATGATGCGGCGGACGTGAAACGGGACCTGGGTGCTCGATCGCAGGACCAGCCGTCTGTTCTCATCGAGGTAACTCAGGACTACGTGTGGTTCGATCGGGGTGTGCTGCGCGTACTGTGTTTCGCAGGTCATCTCGACAATGACATCCGACTCCGCAAACCCGCGGACGACATCCCCGGCGTCGATATCCACATCGGCGACGATGTTGCGCGAGGCGTCGTAGATTCCGGTCGCGTCTTCCTCCTCGTGGATCACCGGAGCGCCGGGACAAAGGGCCTCATCGATCGAGAGGACCGGCGGGAGGACCTCGTAGCGTACCGCGATAGCCTTCAGGGCTTCCAGCGCGATTGCCTCTGTCTCCGCAGCGACGGCGGCGACGCGATCTCCGACGAAGCGGACCTTGTCATCGAACATGCGCGAATCGTAGGGGGATGGTTCGGGATACCCCTGTCCGGCAGTCGTGTAGCGCCTGCTCGGGGTATTCTTGTGAGTAAGAACGCAGGCAACCCCGGCGATCGCCTCGGCTTTGGAGGTGTCGATCTCCAGGATCCTCGCGTGCGCGTGAGGGCTGGGGAGAATCTTTACGTGCAGGGTCCTGGGGAGGTCTATATCGGTGACGAACATCGGTTTCCCGGTGACCAGCCCGTAACCGTCGATCTTTCGAGCGTTCTTCCCAACGGCAGTGAAACGAGTATTTTGTACATCTTTCATCGTGATCCCCCGCTCATCATTTTTGCCGCCTGCTTGACCGCCTCTATCTGTTTGACATAGCCGGTGCATCGGCAGAGGTTCCCCGAGAGCCCCTCGCGGATCTCTTCCTCGCTCGGTGAGGGGTTATGAGTCAGAAGATCGAGGGTAGTGATCTCCATTCCCGGGATACAGTAGCCGCATTGCACCGCACCCCCCTCCAGGAACGCCTCCTGGATCGGGTGTAGCTTCCCGTCGCTCTCCAACCCCTCGGCAGTGAGGATCGTTCTTCCGTCCGCCTTGGCGGCGAAGACCAGGCAGGAGTTCACCGCGCGCCCATCGATGAGCACGGCGCACGCGCCGCAATCGCCGGAGCCACATCCCTTCTTAACGCTCTTATACCCGCTGTGCCGCAGCAGATCGAGCAGGATCTCCCCCGGTTCGATCTCCATCTCACACTCGATTGCGTTCACGGTCAACGCGATCTTCATCGTCCTTCCCCCTTCAGTTGCTGCCTTATCTGTAGCAGACACTTTTTAACTCCCACATAGACCAATTCTCGTCGGTACTCAGCGCTCGCCCGCTGATCATCGCCCACATCAGCCGCGTTACGCGCGACCTGCGCGCCCTGTTCGATCGTCTCCTCAGTGAACGGTGCGTCAACAAGGGATGCTTCAGCCGCCGGCAGGCGCGTGCCCAACCGGGGTGTCCCCCCGACCACGATCCGCACCTCAGCGATGCGCTCATCGCTGACGCGGACAAGACAGGCGCAGTTAAGGGTCGCAACATCGAACCCGGTCCGACTGAATTTGCGGGTCGCAGCCGCTGTCCCTTCGATAGGAGGAGGAAGGTGGAGCGCAGTGATGATCGCGCCTGAGAGCCGCCTATTAGCGGCATAGAGTTCCGAGAACGGAAGACGCTCATTCAGCTCGGTGAGGCTCGCCTCGATGAGGCT
>JAJOKK010000001.1 GCA_021129875.1 Candidatus Bipolaricaulota bacterium | reverse complement strand
CAGGGAGAAAACTCACGACGACCAGGATCGCAAACTTCCACCTGCCCACTCAAAACGCCGAAGAGCCATGAAAATGTCAAGTTTCTTCTGTCTCTCGTCAAAGCGAATCTCCTTGACAAACCATGGCGGATTGATGGAAAGGGCCTTCTCAAATAGGTTGTTCATCATTGTCTCTTCTCTCCCTCCAAAACATGGTATTTCCACCTAAGAATACCATCGCCGGCCCTGCTTACCCACTCGAAACGACGAAGAGCCCTTTTCTCCCATCGATACTGCATGCAGCCCGCGGTGAAAGAAGGGCTGGCTTTTAGAACAGGCTATCCGCTGTATGGCGGATAGAACAGTGGGGAGCTACAATGAAGTCGGCTGGGTTATGTGGTGCGGCCTTAACGGGAATTTGCGAAAGGGAATGGGCGTGTATAAGCTACGCCTCCTCGGTGTCGGGTCGGCGGGAATGACCGCTGCGGTCTATGCGGCCCATCTCTACTTGCAAAGGCTTTTGAATCTTCCGAAAATTGTCTATCAAATGAGGAGGAGCCAAGAATGGTTGAGCAGTGTCCCGGAGTATCGGATATTCGAACACCGACGATTACCGTGAAGGATTGTCCCGAATGCGGCGAAGAGGTAGAGATCTTCTCTAACGAGATGCAAGTAAAATGCAGTAATTGCGGATTTACTATATACAATGATGTAAAGGCTTGCATCCAGTGGTGTGAATACGCTAAGGAATGCGTTGGAGAGGAGCTTTACAAGAAACTGAAAAAGAAGTGATGGCGCGAACAAAGAGAAAAACCGGGTAACATCCCGAAAGTTGTCGGGTGAATCACGTCGGCTAACAACCCCTGTGTCGCCTTCGCCCCACGGCAGACGAGGGGAACGTTCTCAGTTATCCGTAACCCTCCCCTCTATCATGGTGAAGAGTCGCTCCCGCTCTCTACCGGGTTTTGAGGTTCTTTGCCGCCTTTACCGTGTTAGCCATGATCAGGGTCGTTGTCAGCGGCCCTACGCCTCCAGGGACCGGGGTGATCAAGCGAGCCTTCTTTTCCACACCTGCGTAGTCGACATCACCTGTTATCCCATCTTTGGTCACGTTGATCCCGATATCGATCACCACCGCCCCTTCTTTGATCATATCTGCAGTGATGAAGCCCGGCCGGCCCACGGATACACACACAACATCCGCCCGACCCACGATCTCCTGCAGGGCTTTACCCTTATGCTCACACATAGTGACGTTGGCGTACCCCTGACGCAACAAGAGGAGCGCCAATGGCAGGCCGACCGCTCCGGCGCCGACGACTGCCGTCTCCGTAGCGGCCAGGTCGACCCCTGAGGCGAGAAGTAGTTCCATCACCGCCTGGGGGGTGGCCGGGAGGAGAAGATCGGGGCGCGCTTTCAGTTCGGCATAGGTGGCTGAGGTGGCGCCACCGCTAAGCAGGCGCCCCAGGGTAGCTGGGTTGATGCAGTCGATATCCTTCTGAGGAGCGATCTCCCGGCTGATCGCGGCAAGGGAGATCCCGTCAGGGAGTGGGAGTTCGACAAACAGCCCGTGGACCTTGGGGTCAGCGTTCAATCGGCGGATCTCCGCGATCAGCGTCTCCTGGCTTGTGCTCGCAGGGAGCTTGACCCCGGCATAGTGGACGCCGAGCTTCTCCGCCAGCTTCTCCTTGGTGCGGTAGTAGACCCTGGCTCCAGGGTCGTCTCCGACGAGGATCGGGGCGATCGTCGGTGTTACCCCGTCCTGGTTGAGTTTGGCGATCTCCTCTGTAAGGCCCTCTTGTACCGCCCGCGCGATCGGTCTTCCATTCAGTACGGCCATGCTCGCTCCTTCACTCTTCAATATGTCGTGCATTCTAGCTGCAAGGTTCCTGCCATGCAATACTGTTCCAGGAAGGCGTGCCTAAAGCTAGAGGCGAGCGAGAAGGGCCAGTTGCTCGGGTGTGTTCAGGTTTACGAACGAGGAAAGATCCGGGTCAACGCGCCTGACTTCGTCCTCCGGCATCGCGCTTACACGCAGGTGCTCATAGATACACGTAACCCTTAGGATTCCGCGCTGCAAAGCCTGCTCGATAACCGGAATTGAGCTCTTCCGGTAGGCGGCGCAGAGGGGCTCGAAATACCCGCCCACGACCGGCACAGCGACGTCCAGATCGACGGCGGTGGCGAGCAAATGCCGCACCAGCTCCGGCTTGACAAACGGCATATCGCATGCAAGGACGAAGGCAAGGTCGGTCCGGGAAGCCGAAAGCCCGCTGTAAATACCGACAAGCGGGCTACGCGCCGGATAAAGGTCTTCTACAGTGCGTATCCCTTCTCGGTAGGCGGTCAGACCGCGACCGACAACAAGGGTCTCGACGAACAGCGGACCGAGCCGGTCGTAAAGACGCTCAATCAGCGTCCCTTGCGAGGTCGAGAGGAGGTGTTTCGGCGTTCCCATCCGCTTCCCCTCGCCGCCGGCAAGGATGATCAGCGTCGCGATCTTGCTCATCAAAGCCCCACCCGCCACCCGTGGGAGTAGACGTTCAGCCGATCTCCACGGACGAACCCGCACAGGCAGATCCCCAGGCGGTCTGCTAACTGTAAGGCGTCGAACGTGGGAGCAGAGATCGCTCCCAAGATCGGTATCCCGCAGCGTCCAACTTTGGAGAGCAGCCGAGTGGGCACTCGGGAGGAGAGGAATGCAAATGAATCCTTTAGTGCGACGTCCCGCAGCAGCGCATCCCCGATGGCCTTCTCCAGGGCGCAGGTTCGGCTGATGTCCTCGGCGAAGCTGACGATTCCCGTCCGGTCGATGATCGCCATTGCGTGGGTCCCCCCTGTTGCATCAAAGATCGTCGCACGCTGGGTAACCTCGCGTGCTGCCGCGAGCAACCGCTCTGTCGAAAGAGCTAGATCGCTCTCCACCGGTGGCGGAGGCGAAGACGGAAGCGGAAGCAAAGTCGCAAGCTCGACCGAGAAGACCCCGCGGTTCTTACGAACGGCTTTCACGTCATCGATTCGACGGATCAGCCCTTCGGAGAACAGGTACCCGATCACCCACTCGTACAGATGGCCGGGCGAGCAGGTCGTTCGCAGGAGCACGTTCCCTCCAAGCTCAATGGAAACGTCCTTCTCAACGACCAGGGTGTCGTCCTTGACCTCCACACTCCCCTGTCGTATCTGCGTGATGGATATCGTTTCGGTCTCTGTCGCTGTCAAGGTCACCCTCCTAACGCACCACGATTTGCGGGCGCTGTTAAGCACGCTCGATTTAGCAGGCGACGACCTTCAGCTCGGGGGTCTTCGCTTTCGGCTCGAGCAGGTCGTTTGGTCATGCGGTTCTCCGCCGCCTCGACGAAGTGGAACGAAATGGAGCCCGCCCCTGGGAGACCCCACTCACAGACGCGGGCGGCAAACGCGATCGTCCCCCGTTACGAACTGACGCGGACCAGCGCGGAATCGGCATGCGCGCGTTGTCGGGGTGTATCT
>JAJOKK010000076.1 GCA_021129875.1 Candidatus Bipolaricaulota bacterium | reverse complement strand
GGGTTGCGAAGCAAGACCGGAGGTCCAACAGAAGCTTTCACCGTCTCGGGGGGTGCAGTAGCCGATTGGGGACTTACTACACCCCCCAAGAATGCAGGGCACGCAGAGAGTGGAATAGGAACCTTCATGCTTGACCTCGGCGTTCTTTGCGCCCTCTGCGGTAAAATGCTTGAAGCTACGGGTTGAGTTTAACGACGAGCAGCAAAAAAGGCTTACGCAACAGGCTCTATGCTGTGGCTGAAATATGGGATGGTTTTACTGAATACGCACGAAAAAGGCGTTTGGGTGGGCTGGTTGCCATTTTATTCCCTTCCAGTCCGAAGTATTCCAGGTGGTTTCATCCGAAAAGAGGGGGTGGTCGCTAGGGAGCACAGGTGCCCGTACGGAAACGGGCGGTCTTTCAACAGATAGAGAGATTCGTTTTACGATCCGCGTACCTGCTAAAGGAGGATTAGCGATGAAATGGGGAGGTTGTGATAATCGGGCTGGTGAAAGGCTGAGTAGGATATGTGAAAAACTGCTTGGCAAGAAGGGGCTCTACTACCTGATGATGATCGTTGCGCTCGGGTTGGTACTCGGCGCGAATGTAAAATGGTCCCCTCCTTAGGCGCTTAGCCGTCATAGAGCGCTTACTGTTTAGGTGGTCTTCACCCTTGCCTTGCACTAAAAAAAAGAAGGTCGGCAATCTCTAGCTTCTCGTACTTAAGGAGAGAAAAGTGAACCTTCCTGTCAGGGCAAGGGTTTATATTTATTTTTTTGGGCTGCTGGCCCTTGCCGTGCTCGTCTACTACGGTCGCGATCTTTCATTCCCCTCACGCGATCAGATGTTGGTGATCGCTATCTTCCTCGTCCTCGGCTTCCTCTCCGAGGTCTATGCCATCAGAATACCGACGTACGAGCTCGAGATCTCCGGGTCGATCGCCATCTGTTTGGCCGCGCTGTTCATCCTTGGTCCGTCGCTCGCCGTCTTCGTCATTCTACTGACGACCATCGCTTCGGAACTGGTGATGCGGTGGAGCTACCTGAGAGAGCAACCAGCAAGGTTCTTTCACGTGGCCGGCTTCAATATCGCGCAGTTGATCGTGACGGTGGCCGCCGCAGGGATGCTGCTCAGTTTCGCCCAGCACGCGCCTTTGGCTTTGCTGTTTGTGGGTGATTACCTGTGGGCGTTTGCGGCCTTTCTGTGCTACGCCGGGGTCAATCTTTCTCTGGTGACGGGGATCGTCTCTCTGATAGAACAGAAGAGCTTCTCCTATGGGCTTGTAAAAGCCTTCAAAGACTTTTTCCTCCAGTATATAAGCCTCTTCGCCTCCGCGCTCTTGCTCGCCGTCCTCTATTCAGTATCAGTTTGGCACATGCTCTTAGGGATCGTGCCACTGGTGGTGGTCCACGTCTCCTTCCGCAGTTACCTCAGGATCCAGATCGAGGCGCGGAAGGTGTTCGAGAAGGTCTCCCGCCTCCTCGACGAGCGGGATAGCTACACCGCGGTACACTCGAGCGAGGTTGCTGATCTTGCCGTGAAGATCGCCAAGGAGATGGGCCTCTCCCAGGGGGAGATCGAGAAGACCGATATCGCAGCCCGGGTTCATGATATAGGAAAGATCGCCGTCCCCGACTCGATCCTCCTTAAGCGTGGCAAGTTGAATGAGGAGGAGTGGGCGGTGATGAAACGCCACCCGCTGATCAGCGCGGAACTGATCGAGGGGTTGGATCTCTACAGACCGGTGGTCGATGCCGTCCGTCATGAGCACGAACACTGGGACGGGAGCGGCTACCCGGATGGGTTGAAGGGGGAGCAGATCCCTCTCCTCTCTCGGATCATCGCCGTTGCGGATGTCCACAACGCCCTCTCCACCGACAGGCCGTATCGCAAAGCGTTCACCTACGAAAGGACGATCGAGATGATCAAGGAGATGAGAGGGACGACCCTCGATCCGATGATCGTCGACGCCCTCTTGCGCGTGCTCCCCGCGGTGGAGGAAGGAACGCCCGCTGGAGCCGATCTACTACCGCAAGATACCCCTCGCTCCGTTCGGGTAAATTCAAAGTGAAAATTAAAAACTGCAAAACAGCCTGTTGCGTAAACCCTTTTCACCGCTCGTCTTCAATCCCGGTTGCGAAGCAAGGCCGGAGGCCACCCTCCTAGTTTCAAGCATTTTACCGCATCGGGGGGTGTAGTAGCCGAAGAGGGGTTTACTGCACCCCCCAGGAGCGCAAAGAGCGCTGAGATCAAGCATTAAGGTTCCAATTCCACTCTCTGCGTGCTCCGCGTTCTTGGGGGGTGTAGTAAGTCCCCAATCGGCTACTACACCCCCCGAGACGGTGAAAGCTTCTGTTGGACCTCCGGTCTTGCTTCGCAACATGCAAGAAGAAGAGGTTTGTGCAGCAGCCTGAGAAGCGAAGCTTTTTCTCTTGCCCGCTCGCTACGCTCACTCAAGCCCTGTCTGTCTCGCCGGCCTGTCTGCGTTGCGGATGCAACAGGCAGGCACAGGCAGGCGCAAAGGTCGCTAAGAAAAGCCAGTTTTATTTCAGTCTGTGTTTCTTTCCCTTCTTCTGCTGTTCTCTGCATCTTTGCATCTTTGCGAGATGTCAATGTTTTATTCGTTTTGATGAAGTTTTCCTTGCACGTTATAAGGTGAAGCATCCGTTGAAGTCCCTATCTCTTCAAGGCAGGCTCGGTTAAAACATGTTCCTCATCGGAGCGGTACTCATCGGTCTTGTGCTCGGATACCTGCGGGGAGGGAGAGTCGCACACCTTGCCCAACTCCGGCTGCGATCTTTGTGGTTGGTAGGCATTGCACTGGCCATTCAACTGGCAATCTTCCCTCTGTTCCGCGCGGATCCACTCCTTCCGTACGCCACAAGCTTCTTCCATCTCCTCTCCTACGGCCTCGCCTTGGTCTTTCTCGTGCTCAACTACCGTGCATTCCCTTTTCTCGGCATTGGGCTGGGAGCGCTCTTGAACCTGCTGACGATCACGGTGAACGGCGGGTACATGCCATCATCACCGGCCGCCCTCATTCGCGCAGGACACTACTCGGTGGCCGCTCGCCTGTTGGAAGAGGGCGTGTACGGGAACGTCATCCTGATGAGCGGGGAGACGCAGCTCAACTTCCTGGGGGACATTCTCTTCCTCCCCCGGTGGATCCCGCTTTCCACCGCTTTTAGCATTGGGGATCTCGTCTTGGCACTCAGTCTCATCTGGTTGGTCGCCTGGGGAATGGGACTCGATTCCGAGTGATCCCTTGCTTGCGTGCCCTCGAATTGGTCGGAGCCGTTTGCACTCTCTTTGCTATTGCCAATAGTCTGTGATAATCACTGCGCTTAGATCGACCTACCTGCCGCGGGTGCAACTCAGACAGGTAAGGGTAGCGATGCTGTGGCAAGTACTAGGCCGTGTTAACGAACTAACGAATCCTAGATAAGCATCGAGTTTTTCCATGCCCCAGGTCAACGCACTAAGATCAACGCAGAAACTATGTGTATAAAGGC
>JAJOKK010000154.1 GCA_021129875.1 Candidatus Bipolaricaulota bacterium | reverse complement strand
TACGTGCTGATGTGGTCTATCCTCTGCCGGAGATGGCTCGATGAAGTTTCTGGCCGATGAAAATGTGGATAAGAACGGCTGGGGTCAAACCTTTGATCTTGGTGTTTTTTTGGTACTCGGCATTCTCTCCCAATCATCAGCTTGCAAAACACCAAGATCAAAGGTTTGACCCCTCCCCCGCCTCCCCCGAAGGTTTTGCTCGAGCTTCTCCATTGATACTGGAGACGGTTCGTGGAGTTCGCCGTATATCTTCTTATCATTAAGCCAACGGTACAAGATAAGGGCATCTTACAGTCTGGCCTTGCCTGAATCAACGCTCACAGCAATCCTCTCTTTCTGGTTCCCTCCTTCTATGCTACCATAATTGAATTTATCCTTACTCTAGATATAGGTCTTGTCGGGAAGTGGCATATTTCTTAAGAACCATCCTTGGGCGGTCGTTCCTGCTTGAATAACGCACCTCGATGGCTCCTTTCTGTTCTGCTTATTTCAATGTTGCGATGGTGTTTCCGTGTCGAAACGCATCTTGTCCAGCCGGTCCTCGATGATCGCCCGATCGAGAAGGGGGAGTTTTGCCAATGGTTCGTTGCCGATTCGATCGTAATACGAGGCGGCGAACGTTCGCTTTGGAGGGGTCCGGTAGAGGATGCCGACGGCGAATGAATCCCCCGTGTCCAGTGTAAGTGCGATCGCGCGATCGCGGTCGGCCGGGTCGTGGTCGGCGGGAACAGGAATTGCACGCTCCTTGTACCATTTCACCGGACGATCCCAGATGATGCACGGTTGGATCACGTCGATGAAGGAGAGCCCGCGGTGGGCGATCGCTTCTTCGAATAGGTTTGCCAGTCCACCGAGATCCCCGGCGAAGCCGCGGGCGACGAACGTACATCCATGCACAATCGCTGTGGCGAGTATCTGTGCCGGATCGAGTTCGACCCCGTCAAACTGGAGGCGTGTCTTCTCCCCTCTGCGAGTGGTCGGTGAACCTTGTCCTTTGGTCAGGGCGTAGATCCGGTTGTTGTGGGTGATCACCGTGATGTCAGGGTTGCGACGGAACGCGTGGAGAAGGTGATTTCCCCCTTCGCCGTATAGGCAGCCGTCGCCGCTGGTAACGATCGTCTTCAGGGTCGGATTGGCAACGCTGATTCCGATCGCCACAGGAATCGCGCGCCCGTGAAGACCGTTGAATAGGTTGCAGTTCAGGTAATGCGGAAGTTTGGCCGCCTGCCCGATCCCTGAGACGAGGCAGATTTTGTGTGGGGACAGATCGAGGGAGACCAGAGCACGCTTGAGCGCAGCCAGGAGTCCAAAATTAGGACATCCGGGACACCATTGATTTTCAATGTCGCTTCGATATTCTTCGAGTGTACTCATGACAACTCCTTGACGATCGTTGCTGCATCGAGCGGCAGCCCGTCATTCCGCCCGATCGTTCCGGCGAGGGCTAACCCGTACTCCGCACGCAGCAGGTGGGCCAGTTGACCGGTGGAGTTCCCTTCCACGGTGAAGTAGCGCTTGCCGCTGGGGAGAGCCAGGTCCGGCAACGGCCATACCTCGGTGAAGTGAATCCGCCCGATGCGATCTCCGTTCTTTCGCAGCTTTGCGGCCGCCTCACGGATTGCGTTTCGCGTTGATCCCCAGCCGATCAGAACGGTCTCGGCATCCTCGAGGTCGGCCTGCTCGGGAAGGGCGATCTCCCTTTTGAGCCGTCGCCCTTTCTCCAAGCGTTTTTCGACCATCTGCGGCCGGACGTCGGCGATATCCTCGGTTATATGGCCGGATTGTGTGTGCTCATCGCTGTCTAGGCAGACCAGGTGTTCGCTCTGGCCGAAGTAAAGGCGGGGTGAGATTCCATCCTCGGTCAACTGATAGCGCCGGTACTCATCGATTGCTCGTGGATCGGCGAACCGGTCTGCGAGCGAAACCTGTGGGATGACTAATCCTTCGAGGGTGAAATGAGAGTCGGCAAGGAACTGATCGGTGAGCAGGATGACCGGAATCTGGTAGCGGTCGGCAAGGGAGAATGCACGAAGCGTCTTGTAGATCGCATCCTGCGGATCGCTCGGAGCGAGCAAAAGCTTTGGAAACTCCCCATGGCCGGCGTGGAGAGCGAACAACAGGTCCTCCTGTGCCGTACGGGTCGGAAGACCGGTCGCCGGGCCCGGACGTTGGCTGAGGACGATCACAATCGGGGTCTCGATCATCCCGGCGAGGCTGATCGCTTCCACCATCAGGGCGAAGCCGCCGCCGGAGGTCGCGGTCATCGCTCGCACACCGGCAGCGCTCGCACCGATCGCCATGTTGATCGCCGCGATCTCGTCCTCTGTCTGCTCGACGAACACCCCTAACTCCGGGTCACGGGCGAATGCGGTAATGATCCCGGTCGAGGGAGACATTGGATAAGCGCTTATGAACCGGCATCCCGCTGCAGCAGCGGCAAGAGGGATCGTTTCGTGCGCTGCGGCATGGTGAAAATGAGCTTCG
This sequence comes from Candidatus Bipolaricaulota bacterium, assembly GCA_021129875.1. GTDB lineage: Bacteria > Bipolaricaulota > Bipolaricaulia > UBA7950 > UBA9294 > JAJOKK01. The sequence continues at coordinate 1,016 of JAJOKK010000154.1, read as the reverse complement.
CGCTGGGGGAGACTGCTGACCGTCCGTCCGTCGAGGGCTGTTTGCGCCGCTTCGTACCCCGATCGAGCAGCGACCGTGTTCCCCCCGACAACCTCGTCGCCGTATTTGCCGAACAGATCTTTTAGGACGTGCACTAGCAGATTGAGGGGCACCCCCACGGCGGCGCAGATGGCGCCGGCGGCGACGGAATTTGCGTAGAGAATGGAACCGGCTTCTCTGGCAAACCTGCGAAACGGGACGTGAATCTGCTGATCGTCTGCGTCATGACCGGTGATAGCCCATCCGCGTTCACCGATAAGCGACCGATAGTGGGCGGCTGCTTTTTCGTTCAACGCGAGCAGGATGTCGGCGTCGAGGCGGGGTGCGTTCATCGGTGACTCGGTTACGCGCAGCCGGTAGCTGTTATTCCCTCCGCGAATCCGTGATTCGTATTCTTGGTAGGTGAAGACCGGATAGCCATGGCGAAGAAAACAGCGGGTGAGAGCTTCTCCGATCGTCTGAATCCCTTCTCCGGCTGCGCCGGCGATAACGATGCTCATATCATACATTGTCTGTTTTACACCTCCAATCCTCGATGGTGTTCGGCGATTCTGTCCGCCAGCGCATCGAGCGCCTTGTTCGTTTCAGCGGTCGGCAGGCCGCGCGTAATGACCGGCGGGAACCACTCTACTTTAAGACTTTTTAACAGCCCCTGCACCGTCTCAACCGCCTTTCCCCCCCAACCGTAGGAGCCGATCACCGCGGCATAACGCAGCTTTGGCCGCAGTGCGTTCACCAGATAGGCTACGGAGACGATCCCGGGATGAGGGCCGACGAGGACGGTTGGGGTGGCAAAGACGATGCTCGCCGCGTCGACGAGGTTGATCGCCAGCTTCCCCAGATCGGTTACTGTCATGTTGAACGGCTCTACCCGCACCTCGCGCTCGCTAAGAGCCGCTGTCAGTCGCTCGACCATCATCGCAGTGCTCCCGTGCATGGAGACGTACGGAAGGAGGACGAGGTTCTTCGGCGGGTCA
>JAJOKK010000075.1 GCA_021129875.1 Candidatus Bipolaricaulota bacterium | reverse complement strand
CTACGTAGTGGACTTTCACCACCACCTCCATGCCGGTCTTCACCGGCGCTTTCGCACAAAACCCAACGCTACATCTATCTTTTACGAGCGGCACACCTTGCCTGCCTGGCGAGTGAGTAAGGCAGACAGGTGTGCGCCGTTCTCTCTGAATCGAGAGCACATTCCATCAAGCTGCAACATGAGATCAACTTCGCTGATGTTGAGACCCTCTTCGCTCATTTGCCGCCCATCATCCCTCTGGAGTTGCTTTGACTTACCGGTGAGGAGTAGTTTAGGGTATCATCTGCGATGAGATGATCATCCGTCGCTGTGACCGCTATCTATTACGGGAGATGATCGGTCCCTTCGTGATCTCCCTTGGGGGACTCCTCCTGTTCATCATGATGAACCTGATCCTCTCCCTCTCCGACCTGATGGTCGCCCGCGGTGTAGGGATCATGACACTCGCACAGCTCATCCTGTTGAAGATGCCGCACTTGATGGTCCTCGCCCTCCCGGCGAGCGCTCTCTTCGCCACCTTCATCGGGTTGGGGAGGCTGATGCACGACCGGGAAGTGATGGCGCTGGAGGCGGCTGGGATCTCGCTTCGCCGTATCCTCGCGCCGCTATTGGCAGCGGCGGTCCTTGTCGCCGGAGGCACTTTTGCCCTCTATAACTGGGGTGTCCCTCACTCAGAGCACGCGTACCAGAAGGTGCTGCGCGAGATCATCTTCCGCCATGGGGTTCCCACTATACATGCCAACATCTTCTTTAGGGGGCCGCAGGGGCAGTTCTTCTACGTACGGCGCTACGACGCGGAAGAGGGGATACTGCACGGTGTTATCGTCTACGATGTTGAGGGGGAACTCTTCCCGCTGGCAGAGGCGGAGGTGACGATCCTTACCGCTGCGGAGGGACGGTGGGAGGAGGATTTGTGGACGCTCCACGACGGGAAGGTGTACGGGTTCGACCGCGACGGAGTTTTGATTCACACCGGAAACTTCGTTCGACTCGATGTGGCCGCCGGGCGAGTGGGGAGCGATTTTCTCTTCGGATCGCGCACCCCAGCAGCAATGGGAATCGGAGAACTCAATGAACGGATCGCTGTCCTGCGCAGGAGCGGGCACGCGGTCGACGACCTCATCGTCGAACGTCATCTCAGGATGGCAATCCCGGTGGCCACACTGGTCTTTGTCCTGTTCGGCGGGTCGGTGAGCCTCCTGTTCGGCGGGCGGAGCCGGGCCGTGGGAGTGGTGATCGGCTTGCTCCTCGTCGGACTCTTTCAAGGGATCCTCTTAGGGACACAGACCCTGGGGAGGCAGGGGGTCATCCCGCCCTTGTTGGGGGCGTGGGCCCCGAACATCCTGGTCGGTCTGATCGGGCTCGCCCTCTTCCTATGCCTCGATCGGCTGAGCCGACAGGACCTGTGGGCATGGGTCCGCCGGCTTTTCCCGTTCCTTGCAATTATGATCGTTACTTGCCTGCCGCTCCATGGCGAGGAGGTCCCCGTTCGGATCGAATCTGAGACGCTCTTCGTCTCCGCCGACCGGCGGGATGTTCTTGCCGAGGGAGATGTGCTGATCACTTCCGGTGAGACGATCCTTATGGCCGATCGGATCACCTTGAATCAGGACGACGAGGGGGTGTGGCAGTTGCACGCGGCCGGGCGGGTTCGTCTGGAGGCTGGTGACGAACTCACCCTCAGCGGAAGCGAGCTGTCGAGCACCCTTTCCCACGAAGCAGGCGGGATGATGATGCGTGAAGTGACCGCCTCCCACTTCCGCGGAACGAGTCGGTTCGTAAACCCTCACGGGGAGGTGCACCTCCTCCACTACCGGGGGGAGAATGGGTGGATCCAGTTCGATCAGGACGGAGAGATCGACCGTATCGAGGTGACGGGTGTGGAGTTCACTACCTGCGACTGCGGCACCGGACCTATTCGCGCTCAACCCTACTCGCTGGAAGCGGAGAGACTGCTCATCTATCCGGATCGGCTGATCGTCGCCTTCAACCTCACTGTTCGATCGTTCGGTCTGCCGGTCTTCTGGCTGCCTGTTTACGTCCAGCCCCTGGAGGAGACGATAGAGAACCCGCTCTTCCCCTCCATTGGGCAGAGCGCGTTGCGCGGTTGGTTCTTCAAGTGGAACATCCCGTTCTACCTTGCCGAGGGAAACTACGGAACGATCATTTTCGACTACTTCAGCCGCTTCCACGAGGTCGGATTAGGAGTGATCTTTCACTACACCCTGGCCGGGGAGCGTGGAATTATGCGTGCCTACCACCTCCCTGCGCGCATCGGGAATTCGGTGACCGAATTCTCCCTAGAGCAGACGCTCGTCATTGCCGATCGATGGAACGCGGCCGGCTCGCTCGCCTATACAGCTATCGGAGAAGATCAGAACCTGACGTTCGCCTCCTCGATCACCGGCGAGATAGAGGACTGGAGGGTCGCCCTCGCTGCCGGCCGCACTAGAAGCGAGGATGACAAGGTTGTCAAAATCAATGAGCGACTCCCTGAACTCTCCCTCTCCCGGTCTCCGATCACGTTTGGCGACCTCTCCCTCATTCCGCGGCTGAGCGCGGGATGGCACCGGGAGTGGACGGACGGCACGTTGACCGGTCAGTCGTTCCGGCTCGACGGGGCGCTCGCCGCCAGCCTCTCCCCACTCGAGTTCGCCGGGTTCACCCTCGTCCCCACAGCTGGACTGCGCTTGACCAGGTACACGAGAGAAGGGGTCAGCCACAGTCGGGAGGCCCGTTCCTTCGCTCTCACGCTCAGCCATCCGGGGATGACGCTCACCTACACGTACCGGGAAGTCACCGGACGGAGCCCGTTCGCCTTCGACCGCCTCGTCGCGGCGAACCATCTTGCCTGGCGGTTCACCAGCAAGGCGGGAATAGCGGTGCACGTCGCCGGGGGGATCAACCTGGAGAAAGGGAAGTTCGACCCGCTCCGGCTGACCGCCAACTGGACCTTGGGAGCAGCGTTCACCCTTGCCGCAGAGTACGATCTTGCCCGCGCTGCACCGATACGGATTACCCTGAGCGGCCGTCTCGCCAGCGAAACGGCCGAACTCTCGTGGACCATCCCCTACGACGCCGTCCGCAGGAGATTCGATCTGGCAACCGTTAAGGCGCAGATTAGAGGGGAAACCGGATCGATCTCCATCCAGGGAACGATCGATCCCACACTGACGCAGCCGGCAGGTTTCTCGTTGCAAGCCGAGTTTCACCTGGAACCAGGATGGGGGATCAGCCTGGGTGGGCGGTATGAACCCAAGACCGGTACGATCAGGGACACAAGTTTCGGCCTGTTCCGCGACCTGCACGACTGTCTGCGCATCGGAATCGAGCAGCGTGCCGGCCAAATATGGCTCTACATCTCGATCCTCGCCTTCCCCGACGCGATCCTCCGCTACGCGCCGGTCGGCGCCCGCTTCAAGGTGGGCGACTAAGGAGCCTGTTGCGTGATGCGGCCTGGCAAGGCCGCGTAATCTAGTGGGTGCGAACCCCATCCAGGTAACCGCTAGCCACGGG
>JAJOKK010000032.1 GCA_021129875.1 Candidatus Bipolaricaulota bacterium | reverse complement strand
GTCGATGATCTCTGGTCGCCGGAAGATCAGATCGCTTCGCTTGTACGGCACGGCTCGCCGCGCAAAACCGATCAGAAGAGCGCTGGAGGAGAGCCTCTGGCCGCTACGCCTTTCTACATCAGCGATCAGCTCCTCCTTGGCCGCCATGTGCGCCTCCCACAGGTCGCCGCCCTCTGCGTAGGCCTTATTAATGCGCTCATCGACCCACGTCTTGCGATGGACACCGTTGGTGATTGAGATGATCGGCGGTCGATCGCCGACAGACTCCCACATCCGCTGTGCAGTGGCCGCATGCATCGCGGAGACACCGTTGGCGATGCGCGAGAGGTGCAGGCCGGCGACGGTCATGTTGAACGGATCACCGCCGAGCTGTTCCATCTGCGCGCGGGTTAGGCTGTTGTACGCCCCCATATACTGGAGAAGATCGTGATCGTGAGCTTCGTTCCCCTCCTTCACCGGCGTATGGGTCGTGAAGACGATCTCGTCCTTGGTGGCGGCGTAGGCGGCCTCAAAGTCGATCCCCATCTGTACCTTCTCGCGGATCAACTCGATTCCGGCAAAGACGGCGTGTCCCTCGTTGAAGTGGTAAAGATCTGTCTCGATCCCTAATGCGCGCAACGCGCGCAGCCCGCCGATTCCCAGGATCATCTCCTGCGCGATCCGCTCCTCCGCGAACCACCCGTAGAGCTGCCCGGTGATCCACCGGTCGTGGTTCTCAGGCACGTTCGTATCGAGAAGGTAGAGCGGTGCGTTATCGAATCGATCGACCAGCCAGACCTTGGCGGAGACGTTCCGGTTGCGGATTTCGACCGTCACCGTGATCCCGGTATCACGCAGAAAATCATACTCATAGCAAGGGTACGCATCATACGGGCGTCCGTCCTCACCGATGCGCTGCTCTGTATACCCTTGACGCCAGAGAAGGCCGATACCGACAAGCGGTGCCCCTTGGTCGTAGGCGGCTTTCAGATGGTCGCCCGCCAGAATCCCCAACCCCCCGGCATAGATTTTGAGATCCGTGTGCAGACCGTACTCCATGCAAAAATAGGCTACGGTTGGTTTTTGATTATCCATCTTTTTCTCCTCTTAAAACATCATTGCCATGTCTGGGCCGGTATCACGTCCCGGCCTCCGATCGTGCTTGCACCACCGGACTCACATCACCAATCTCATGCCAGTTTTCATCGACACTTTCGTTGCTAATCCGGGAAAGACGCGGACACAACATCGATAACATCGAGTTCAGCGACACGCGACGCAACGCCTAGCAGCTCGGTCAGACTGGGGACAGTCCTCCCCTCATCTCCGGAGATAAGCTCCTTGATGTAGAGCCCGCTCTCCCCTTGCAGTACGAGGTCGGCCTCGCACGGCGAGAGGAGCGTTCCTCCGGCTGTGAGAAGACGGCGTTTGCGCACTAGGTCGGCCCGGCGGTGGGAGACGCGCACGGGGGTGCGTTGTTCGATCGTTCCGACCAGGGACGACAGAGCGTTGCTGAGATCGACGGATGAGATCTCCCGCGCAAAGGAGACGCGAGCGCGGTACACCTTCTCTGCGCGCACCTCCTTCACCATCGCTACCGTCTCTCGCGAGACAGAGCGCAGGTCGCTCACCTCAACCTTCCCTGCGGAGGCGGTGTTAACGGCTCTCTGCAAGGACGCAATGTCGAGGAGACGTTGCTTAGGGGAGAGCAGCTCAAGGACAAACGGTCGTCCCGGCCCCAGCATGCGGGCGTCGATATCCTCGCGCCCGGCACCGTGCAGGTGCGCAGCCTTCGCTGTGGAAGCAGCGATGAACGGCGCAGCGATAAGCTCTTCCACAGACTCGGGATACTGTTTTCCGGTGAAGCTGCATCCTTTGCACCCTTTCCCTTGGCAAGCCCGGCACGGCCAGCGGGTCTGCGGAATCCCGCGGATGAGCTTGCAGTAACGCCCGTAGAAGTATAAGGAGAGGGTGCGAAGCTCGATCGTATCGTTATTCAGATCGATCACAAATAGCAGATGCGGGTTGGTGAACGCAACCGTCCCCCGGCCGACCTGCGCCTCAAACGCCTTCCCCACCTCGCGGTTGAGCGCATGCTTGAGCGGTTCGTTATGCGCAGAAGAGAACCTCTCGTCAAAGAACGCCTCCATCTGTTTGAGTCGCGGAGTAAGCTTCACCCCGAACAAGTAGCTGTCGAACTCGACCCCTTCTGCCATTACCGCTGCACGACCGGCAAACTCCGCCACCCGGCCGAAGAGCCCGGCACAGAGCCAGCAAGTACGAGTAGTATCGGATCTGGCGGTGCCGACTCCGGCAATGCCGGTTTCAGCAGTGCTGATTTCGGCGGCGCCGGACTTTCCAGAGCGACCGAGCATAGCAAGGAGCGTGCGCAGCGAACGGCCCCGCTCGCTGTTTGAGAGACCATGTCCGCACCTGGCGAACGCACGACCGAGGCAATCGTCGCAGATTGGTCCGGCCGGCAGAATCACCGCTGCTTCTTCGATCATCCGTTCACCAATCTCCCTTATACTCTCGCTCACACTCCCTCCTCCAACCGGTAAAATAAGGGCCTTGTTTCTTGCATAGCGTGATTACGCAGCACAAGAAAAAAGACCCTAATTTCCTTGCTGTCTAGCGTCCGATCATCAACCGCCAAGGATTAAGTGGACGAGGACGGCGATCGTAGCAACGACCAGCATAACCACCCACCACATATCCTGTTCTTCCGCCGGCGGGGGGATCATCGGATGGAGGCCATTCCACGCCGGTTCCAACTCGATCCACGGTTCCACTGCAAGCGGCTCATCATAGTCGTGAATAGGAATAGCGATCACAGCGGGGATCACCAGCAACCTATTATCCCTTATCCACTCGCGCGGCGGCTGCCGGAACGGCTCGCTACGGAGTGCAATCGCACGAAGTGAAGCAGTGGGGAACGCCAAATCCCGGCCCTCCCGGCGTAGGGTGATAAGCTCATCTATCCCGCTGAACGCGGAGAACGGGCCAACGTAAACCCGCGTTGCCGTCTCGATAATCACCCGCGGAAAATCGATGCTTATCTGACGTATCGTCGTCAGGGGAATATCTAACGCCTGTCGAGGACCGACATGCATTGCGCCCCAAGGGACGTTCAATCGGATCACCGGGGAAATCCCACTGAGGCTCCCTGTTGCCGTCTCTCCGGTGGTCGTTAGTATGCACGCCGATGCCCCGCCCCCAGCGGCGGTGGCGAAGAGAACGAGAAACAGAAGAGCACAAACAGCAACCAGCGAACGTCTCTGAAGAGTAGTACCCATCATTACACCTCCAAACCGGATTGTAAACCACATCATCCACCATACCACCCTGCCTAGCCTTCTGTCAAGAAAAGTGACAAAAAGGGGTCCCTCTACAGGCTGTTGCACAACCCTCTTCTCCTTGCAGAACAGAAGCGTTCACCGTCTCGGGGGGTGCAGTAAACCCCTCTTCGGCTACTACACCCCCCGATTGGGGACTTACTACACCCCCCGATGCGGTAAAATGCTTGAAACTAGGGGGTGGCCTCCGGCC
>JAJOKK010000159.1 GCA_021129875.1 Candidatus Bipolaricaulota bacterium | reverse complement strand
TTTACCATTCACAATTTACCATTTCCAAACTTCCAACTTCGCCACCCGCCCGTATCTTTTCCCATTTTGCATTTTATACTTTGCACTCTGCATTTTGCATTGATCCATCCATCAGTATCGTTCTGCCTTACCCATCTGCTCAACTTCTCAGCCTCCCAAAACTCGCACTTTGCACTCCTGGCGTAGGCGGTTACGTATAGGCTTGAGCATCGCCTTCAAGCCGAAGTTCACTGAGTCTATCTTTGCTCCTTTTCCATGTTGCTCCGCTTCAACCCACATTCGCGCCTGAGCTTCGCCCTCTCGATTCCAAGTTTTCTGGATCCTGGAATTTGTGCATAAGCCGTGCAAGATGGTCCAATTCTTCCATGGTGAGGGTTTCGCCGCGTGCGGCAGGGTCGATTCCCGCGGCTCTTAGCGCTTCTGAGGCCTGACCGGCGGGGAAAAGATCGCGCAGGGCACTCCGGGCCATCTTCCGCCGCTTCCCGTAGAGAGCCCGCACAACGGTGAAGAAGGTGTCGGCATCTGCTGTGAACCGCGGTTTCGGTAAGAACGACAACCGCCACAGGAGCGAATCTACCGCTGGTACAGGGTAGAACGATCGCTTGGCGACCTGCCTTATCAGGCAGATATCCGTATACGCCTGGAGAAAGACTCCCAGGGCGGACCCGTCTCGCCCCGGGCTTGCCGCGATCTTCTCCGCGACCTCGCGCTGGGTGAGGAGGAGCGCACCGGAGATCGCATTCCGATGTGCGACAAGATGCTTCAGAATCGGTGCGGTGATCCGGTAGGGGATATTCCCCACGACAAAGACGGAACGTTCGGCGAACCTTTTGCTGAGGTCGAAGTCGAGGATGTCCTGACGTACGATCTCGACGTTCTCCAAGTCTCCCAGGGTCTGTTTGAGGGACTGCACGAGCCGCCGGTCGATCTCGACCGCAACGACATGCCCGCCGATTCCGGCAAGCTTACGGGTGACAGTCCCTAGGCCGGCCCCGATCTCCAGGAACTCCTCGGGGGTGGCCTGTTCTGCCTTGGCGGGGTTCGTCTCGGTGAGGCTGGCCTCGATGGGGATCGCCTCCGAGAGGATCGCCTCTGAGAGGATCGTGTCGAGCACTGCGCGATCGACGAGGAAGCTTTGCCCGAGCCGCTTGCTCGGGCGAACACCTGTCTTTCGGAGCAGAGACACGACAGCCTGGTGGGAGGAGAGATCCTCAATCGGCACTGTTTGTACCTATCCAGCCGATCACCGTCTCGATCACCCGTGGATCGACCGGTTTATAGAGATGGCGATTGATCAGGTTCGGCTCCTCGGGGTGATATCGCAATAAGTGGTTTAAGTTGGGGAGGATCTCGACGGTCACCCTCGTATTCCCTGCCTCCGCAAGCGTCGCAGCGAGGATATCAGCCTCGCTCGCCAGAACCTGCGAGTCCTTCTCACCTTGAATGATCAGTACTGGGGAGGTGACCCGGCGGAGCGTCTCGGTTTGGTCGTGGCGAAAGTGTTGCCGCAGCCAGGCGAGCGATAAAGCGGTCATCTGCCTGTATTGATCGGTGGTGAGCCACGGCATCTTGCCTTGGAGGTCCTCAAAGGTGTAGTCAGGCCACTCGCCCGCGCTCCCCTTGACGAACGCGGTGAACTGGTCCTGTTGTACAAGGACCATCTCCAGATCCTCACCGGTCAGCCCGGCCGCCCGGTTTGCCCGTTCGACCTGCCCGCGGATGATCGAATAGAGCGGGCTGGCCGGCGCAGCGATGAGGACGATCCCGGCGATATCCTTTCCCTCAGCAGCGATGATCGAGGCGAGCCTTCCTCCCTCGCTGTGCCCGACGAGGAAGATCCTCTCCGGATCTATCCCCTCAGCCGCTCGCAGAACAGTAAGAGCAGTACGTACATCGGCGAGGAGGTTGGCCTTCGATACTTGCGTGAATGTTCCTTCACTTGCTCCGACACCGCGCTTGTCGTAGCGCAGCGAGCCGATTCCGGTTTCGGCGAGTGCATGCGCGAGCTGTCGCTGCGTGTCTATCTCTACGCCCATCGCATTCCCGTCTCGATCGATCGGCCCGGACCCGTGGATGAACAGGACTGCGGGGACAGGCGCTGTTGCCCCTTCGGGGAGGATGAGCGTCCCGGCAAGAGTGACCCCCTCGCTTACGAACGAGACCTCCTCTTCCCCTGCAGCGGGTGCCGTCGTCGCCGCCTCGATCTCGAGGACTATCCCATTCGGGAAGAGATCGACATTGTAGGCACGGATGGCCTGCGCTTGGAGGAACACCCCGACGAGCCGCAAGTGATGGACGAGGAGATCGATCCGCAGGTCGCCGAGGTGGAGAGTGTACAGGTCTCCTTCGTACCCGGCTTCTCCAGATGTGAACCGCACCTCTACAGGTCCGGTCAGCCGCGAGGGGAGAGCGAGCAACCTCTGTGGGACCGCTGCAGTGAACGTATTCTCGATCATCCCTGCCCGATAGGCCATCAGGAGCACTATCAAGTGACTCATCAGGTTGTTGTCGAGGATCGCTATATTGTGTCCTTCTGGGATCGTTCTTTCATGACTAGCGTCCCCAATACGGACCTCCATCTGCAATCCCGGCGGTCCCATCTTGGCGGAGATAATCTGTGGTTCGGACGGCGTATCAGCGGTCAGGTGATAGAGGATCGGCGTGAAGTTACTGTCGAACGAGTACCGCTGCGTCATGGGAATCGTCTGTTCCCCAACCGTCAGAGTCACCTCTGATAGGAGGATATACGCCCCCTCGGCTGGGGAGAAGAAGAGGGTGTACTTCTCTCTTGCCACTGGCACGCCTACCTGTTCCACGACGAAGTTACCGGTCTGGATGAGCCGGCCAATCTCCTCGACCTGCAGGACCTTCTCAACCGGCGGAGTTTCTTCAACCAGCGGGGCGAGCACCAAGCCGAATAATAGGATCGCTCCGATCACCGCAAGGACTACCAAAATCTTCGGTTCCATATTCTCCTCCCTTACTTTAAAGCGCGTCAGGATCAGCCCCCGGTGGCAGACCCTAATGATGACAGTATACCACAATAATGCTCAACTGGTACTGGTTCGCCGATTGGAGGTATATCCGCACAGCAGAGGACGAGGGGAGCAATGGAACGGGAAGTCATGAGTTAATGCTCCGGACTTTCCCCTGGGAGAGTCGGTCTTGACAACCACAGAACAACCCCCATAACCTGATCCATCCTTAGCATCCTCCCCCCAGTGGTTTAGGGTTATTCCTAGTTTACTGGATTCCTTGCCAAGGTAGCTCAATTTCCAAGCGTCGCATACACTTGATGGGAGAGGCAAGGGGAGGGTGATGCAAAACTGCCGCCTATCCGCTTAAAACGACGACGAGCCATTTTGTTTAAGGGGAGATCTCTGGTGGCACTGCTCGCGTCACTGGTCGTCGCTACGGACCATCAGCAACCCAGTCCCGACGCACAGATGGAGCAGGTGCCTGAAATGCAGGAGCCATCGGCCGATATTCGCCACCCTCTTCGGTCATCAGGAACCATAGCCACGCGGGGATA
>JAJOKK010000144.1 GCA_021129875.1 Candidatus Bipolaricaulota bacterium | reverse complement strand
ACGTCATCCCCACCTCCTCCTCCTCCTCCTCCTCCGCCACTAGCGGTGCAGGCGATGCAGGCTGGCGTTGAGGCTCTTCGCGGTCGGTTCGAGAACAACAACACCCTTGTTGCGCTCTACCAAGACCCGAACGACCCGACCGACATTGCGATGGCGATGCTGAAGATCACCGACTATGAAGCGAGGATCTCTTGGGATCGGGAGATATTCCGAGACCCGCGCGGCGCGGCAACGATCACTGTTGTCGACCCGGATGAGAATCTGAACAGCAACCGAGTGGAGTTCGTGCCGGTATTCATCATCGTCAACCCTGGTTCGTGGAACCCGGTGTCGCCGAACAGTCCGGCCAACTTCAGCATGCTGCTGAATTCCGGTGGGGTAGACCCGGCGACCGGCGCTGTGCGTAACGCGCCGATCCGCTGGCACAACATCTACGACAGCGGGCTGCCCACTACAACTCTTCCTGACAGCAGACAGCCGATTATGCCGGGCTCTTTCTTCATTGAGTACCCGACCTTCGGGGAAGGTAACGTCACCCACTTCGATACCGATACCGATTCCGGCATTACCCGCGTGATGTTCTATGCGCAGGAGACCGGGGTGGATACTGGTATCTTCCGGCTAAACCTTAACGACATTCGCAAAGACCTTGGGTTCAACATGCTGAGCGTACGCGACGTGCTCGTCGCCTTCTACGTTGACCCGAACGACTTCGACGACTTCACGCTGGCCACAGCGTACATCGGCGAACACCGGCACGCAGCCGTCAACTTCACCGGCCCGGGACGCGTGCCGCAGACTGAATTCTGGCTCGGCCGCGATCCTATTCACGTGCAAGTGATCGACGCGAACGCCAACGTCGACGCATGCTGCCCGGAGCAGGTTGTGGTGCACATCGTCAACGTAAATTCGGGCGACTCCGAGTGGATCATCCTTGACGAAATAGGCGCCAACTCGCCGATATTCTTCAGCAATGCGGCAGTAGAGCTTCTTCCGGTATGGGACGCACTAGGCGGCCCGGTCAATGTCGGCGGGTTCCAGCTTCAGATTGACAACTGGCAACTCGAAGCATTCAATGAAGATTCTATCTTCGTCCGCTACAACGACGTCCACTACACAACCGCTGTTATGGCCGGTCTGGGCGACAGTAGCGTAGCCACATCCTACCCACCGACGATCAATACCGTTCGCGTGGCGAACGACGTCGCCTTCGATCTGATGGAGATCGCCTCCACCGAGGTATTCGACGGCGTCAGCGTGCAGATGACCTTCCTTGACAGGATAGGGAACAAGATCACCGGGTATACAGCCGCCGATGGCGTCTTTATTATGGTGACCGACCTTGACCAGAACGAGGATGTGCGTCGCCGCGAGAGAATCAGCGGAACCTGGGACGGTAATCAGAACCTCCCGTTCGGCCCGGTAGAAGGCACTCACCCAGTGAGCCAGATGCTCGGCACGGACAACATCTTTGGCACCTATGAACGAGCCCACCTGTACATCCTCAACCCGAGGAACGGACGCTGGGCCTCGGTCGACCTGCTGGAGACCGGCATCAACACCGGCATCTTCGTCAGCGTCGTCTGCATCGAACTGAGCGCTAGGCACGCGTATCTGCCTGGCCTCCCGACGCTCGACGTCCGGCCTGGGGACACGATCCTCGCCGTCTATCAAGACCCGAGCAACCACTCCGACTCCGCCTGGATTTCGATTCAGGTCGACCGTGGTGGGGAAGTCGTCCCGCCGGTGGAGATCTCGACCACAACCTTCGTCGATGCGGCAGGGGTTCCGGTTACTACGTACACCGACGCCGACGACATCTTTGTAAGAGTCGTCGACCTGACCCACGCCGGTGCAGTCGCCATCCTCGACGCGGTAGAGATAGAAGGGATGACCTTCGACCTCGCCCCGCTCGTCGGTGCGCCTGCCGGCACGTTCATCACCGCAGCGATCTCCATGGCCGCACTCGGTGTCGGCGCAGGTGACACAATCACCGCCACGTACACCGATCCACGCGACCCGGCCGATATATCGACCGACACGATCGCGATCATCGCCGACGAACTCTATGTAGTTCGGTTCTTCGCCGGACCGAACCCGTTCGCTCACACCACCCACTTCACCTTTGAAGGGACTGGTATAGCGGCTGAGTTCACCGTCGCCGTCTACGACCTATCCGGAAGGATGGTCTGGACCAGGACGATGCAGAACGTCACCGGAATCACGTGGGATGGACGGGACGCCGACGGTCAGTTACTGGCCAACGCCCCGTACCGCTTCGTGATCATGGCGACTGACGGTGTGAACGACTTCACCGGTCAGGGCACGGTGTTCATCAATCGATAGATTTGATTTTATAGAGAGGCGATCTTCCGGGGTTTGCCCCCCGGAAGGCGCCCCTCGATAAGAACCTCAATAGGGGGTAGTAATAACAATGAAACGAGTGATAGTAGTAAGTCTAACACTCCTCATGGTCATCTCCGCCATTGCCGTGGCGGACGGCGCGTTCCGCGCTTTCCAAGGCGGCACAGGTGCGCGGGCGCTGGGCATGGGCGGTGCGTTCGTCGCCGTGGCCGATGATGCCACCGCGATTCAGTGGAACCCGGCCGGCCTGGCCCTGTTCGGCGACACCCGCCTCGGCGGGATGTCTACCGACAGATTCGGCGTCGGGGTCACCCACCAGTACATCGGTGCGGTAACGACCCTCGCCGGCTTCGGCCTCGGCTTCGGCTGGGAGCGGCTCTCCATCGACAGTATGGTAGTCGACGCTGTCGGCGCCCCGGGCCAGGTATTCACCTGGAGCGAGTCGGTCCTCATCGGCACCATAGCCTCCGACCTTCTCGGCTTCGGCCTTGTCGGGGTGAACATCAAGTACTACACCGCCGACTCCGGCCTCGGCAGCACTGCGACCGGGTTCGGGTTCGACCTCGGTCTGCTGATCAGCGTCGGCGAGACGGTCACCATCGGCGTTAACGCAACCGACATCGCCGGAACCACGATCACGTGGGACACCGGCGTAGTGAACACTGTCGATGCTGTCTACACCGCTGGTGCAGCGATGACCCTCCTCGAAGGGACGATGCTCATGGCCGGTGATATCGACTTCACCGATGCCGGTCTGGGCGATGCGCGGATCGGTCTCGAGTTCCAGGTTATCCCCGAACTCGCCATCCGCGGCGGTGTCGTCCTCACCGACGAGTTCCAAGAGTTCCAGTTCACTGTCGGAGCGGGTATCGCCATCGCCGGTCTGTACGTCGATGCGGCCTACTTGCTCGATGAGGTGCTCGGAAATACACTCATCCTGTCGGCCGAGTTCTCATTCGGCGAACTCTTCCCTGTGGAAGAGCCGGCGGAATAAATAAGGAACGAGGATCGAGGATAAAGGATCGAGGATGAAGGCTAAAGGATCGAGGATAAAGGTAAAAAGGATCGAGGCTAAAGGATCGAGGCTAAAGGATGAAGATGAGAGGATGGGAAGATGAGACTACAACAGCCGCAACGCTGCTGCCGTTCCTCGTTCCTCGTTCCTCGTTCCTCGTTCCTCGAACCTCGTTCCTCGCTCCTCGAACCTCGTTCCTTTCTTCACTTATCACCTTCTTTGTATCCTTTAATAGTTAAATC
>JAJOKK010000213.1 GCA_021129875.1 Candidatus Bipolaricaulota bacterium | reverse complement strand
AGGCTTTCACCGTCTCGGGGGGTGTAGTAGCTGATTGGGGACTTACTACACCCCCAAAGAACGCGGAGCACGCAGAGAGTGGAAGCTGCATTTTCGCTCTATTCCCCAGATGATGATCCAGCGGATGATCCGCCGGTATTTAAGCAGGCTTGGTATGAGGTGGAGCGGGCCGGGGAGGCGCGCCGATCTGAGGAAGGCCTGCTGCGACCCGCAGGCGAGCGGCACGTGAACGCGCTCCTGAAATGAGATGCTCCTCTCCATCCCCAGTCGTTGGAAGAGGTCGATTGTCTCCGTGCAGCAGCGCATGAGAACGTGCTGACCGTAATCGAGCTCCTCACCGACCCGGCGGTGAACGAACGACGCGGCGCGGCCGCCGAGACGCGGGGTTCTTTCGAGGAGGAGGATCTTCCGTCCCGCCTCGGCAAGCTCACAGGCGGCGGCGAGCCCGGCTGCACCGCCCCCGATCAGGATGACCGGTTTCATCGCAGTAACGCCCGGATCCAGGTGCGAAGCATGAGGATGAGCTTCTCCGATGTCGAGAGCAAAATACGTGAACTGAAGACGTCGCAGCCTCTCGCTTCGATCCGATCGAGAATGCGCGAGTAGAGCGAGATAAGGAGCATCGGACAGCTGCGCGCGTGTCGCGGGAGATGATCGAGGAGACTCCCACCTTCGGTCATGTATTGCCGCGCCCGCTCGATCTCGAAGGAGAGGAGTGCGTGCACCTCTTTGTTCATCTCACCGTTGCGCAGCATCTTCTCGGTGACGCCGAACCGCACAAGGTCTTCCTGCGGCAGGTAGATCCGGTCGCGTGCGATGTCCTCAGCGATATCGCGCACGATGTTCGCTAACTGCAACCCCAGCCCGAGTGCATCGCCGAATTTGCGCGCTTCTTGTGAAAGCGGCCGTCCGCGGCAGTGAGCGAGGATCGGAAGGACGGAGAAGCCGACCGTCCCGGCGACCAGATGGCAGTAGTAACGAAGGTCGGCGAATGTCGCGTAGCGGGAGACGGTGAGGTCCATCTCCATCCCGTCGATTACCCGCGCGAGGTCGTGCGGGTCGACTGCGAAACGAACGATCGTGTCGGAGAGGGCGCGATCGGTTAACCGTTGAGGCTTTCCTGCCGCTGCCGCGGTTAAGCGCGCCCGCAGGCGGGTGAGCGCGGCTATCTTCTCGCTCAAAGTCGATTCGATCGTGGTTGTATTGCCACTGACAATGCCACTGACAATGCCATTGGCAATGCCATCGGCAATGGCGTCGGCCGCGCGGCAGAATGTGTAGATCGCGTAGATCGCGTAGCGCTTCCTTTTAGGGAGGGTGATGAACGCGAAGTAGAAGTTCTTCGCCTCGTTGCGGGTGATTGCTGCGCAGGCGGCGTAGGCGGCGTGCAGTTTTCGATCGATCATAAGTCCCTTTGCTTGATGCATCGTTTGGCCGCGACGGCCGAGAGGAAGATCGCCTGCTTCTCGCGCTTGCTCAAAGTTGGGCGAAGGGCGAGCGTATCGAAGCCGGTCTTTTCGATCTTATCGAGGATCGCCAGCCCACCGTAGGAGAAGAGGGCGATCGCAACACTGAGCCGTCCTCTGACCCGGTCGAGCAGAGGGAGGCCGTCGTCAAAGTAACCCCTTGTCCGTTCGGCTTGGAAGCGCAGCAGCGCCTTGAACCGTTCGCTCGCTTTGTCGGCGGAGAGATCGCGTTCGCTCACCCTAAAGTGCTCCATATCCTCACGAGGCAGGTAGATCCGTCCTGCTTCGCAATCGCGCCTTACATCCTGCCAGAAGTTCACGAGCTGCAACGCCGTGCAAGTGGCGTCCGCAAGGGTGAACAGCTCCTCATCACGGTAGTCGAAGAGGACGAGGAAGAGCCTCCCCACCGGGTTTGCCGACCGATCACAGTAGTGCAAAAGCTCAGCGAACGTCTGGTAGCGGGTCTTCTGCTGGTCGATCCGGTTCGCCTCAATCAGCCTTAAGAACGGATCTTTGGGAAGGTCGAACATCACAATCGTTCGCTGCAGGGCGACGAGGACCGGATGGCGGGGCATTCCTTTGCTGCAGGCGGCGTGAAGCTCACTCTCGAACCGCGCAAGCAGCGTGCTGCGATCACCGGATGCCTCGTCGCCAATGTCGTCGACCGTGCGGCAGAACGCGTAGAGGACGCTTACATGCACCCTCATCCGACGCGGAAGAAGCCGTGAAGCAACGGTAAAATTCTCGTAGTGGGTACGGGCAAGTTTCTCGCATAGCGCGACCGATTCCGACAGCGAAGGGGGCCGCTCCGGGAGATTGACGAGCATTGCAAGGTGTTCCCCTACCATTTTGTATTCACGCTGCGCTTCGCTTGCCCTTCGGGGACTCGCCTTCGGCGATTCCGTGAATACAACATTTCAAAATGAAGACTGCAAAATGCAAATTGCAAAGTTATTCCCCTCCATATGATTCTTCATAATTTACTCTAGAAGATGAAACAGATCGCTTTAGTTGATCGGCTATCTACCGTCCCACAGCAATCTTTTAAGCTTAACAATTAACACTGATTTAAATAATATTTTGGGCCTGTGAACTTTGATAGCCGTTCTGACTGCTTCTCATTTTACATTTTACATTTTGCATTCTGCACTGAGCTACTACCTCTACCATCCCTGGACCTGCACGATGACTTCGCGCTCGCGCGGCCGGTCGAGTTCGATCAGGAAGATCCTCTGCCATTGCCCCAGCAGAAGCTCTCCCGCGACGACAGGGATCGTCTCGCTCGTCTTCAGGAGGAGGTGTTGGCAGTGGGCGTGCCCGTTCGGGCACTCATCCTCGGTCATGTTCACCGTGCGGACAATGAAATCGTTGTGCCTGTAGACGTTCTCGCGGGGGGCCATACGCTCCAGGAAACTGGTCATATCGCGCAGCAGGAGAGGCTCGTTCTCGTTGATCTCGATGGCGGCGGTGGTATGTCGCGAGAAGACAAGGAGAGATCCCTCTTGAATTGCAGAGCGCTCCAAAATCTCTTCCACTGCAGCGGTGATATCGATTAACTCCGGTGCCTGCTGCGCAGTCAGTATAAGGATCTCACGGTGGAGACTGACGGCCGATCCCTCTTCGCTACCTGTCTTCATCTGTGTCTTCATCTTTGCTGTCGGAGATTAAAGGCGATCTCCATCCCCCCTTATGTCGTAAGTTTGTAACCGTAGCACAACCTGTTTGATCACCTCATCCGGGGTTGAGGCACCGGCCGTTACCCCGAACCGATCTCTCCCGACAAGCCACTCCTCTTTGATCTCTCCTGCAGATTCGATGTGGTAAGTCGGGATACCCGTTCTACGCCCGGTCTCAGCGAGCTTACGGGTGTTCGCTGAGGAGCGGTTTCCCACCACCAGCAGGAGGCTCACTTCATCTGCCAGCTGGCGCGCCGCCTGATAGAGCCGGCCGGTCGCTGGGCAAGTGGTATCGATGATTCTGATCTCCATCACCTTTCCGGTGAACTTCCCAGCGATTGTCTGTGCAAACTCGGCAAAGAGACGCGAGCTCTTCGTCGTCTGGGCAATGATCGCCACTCTGTTCACCCCGGAAGGAACGCTGATTTGCGGTGTCTGGGTGACTATCCCCTGTCCGGCGGTCCAGGAGAGGATCCCTTTCACCTCGGGGTGTTCCGCCTCTCCGTAAAGG
>JAJOKK010000182.1 GCA_021129875.1 Candidatus Bipolaricaulota bacterium | reverse complement strand
AGGAGAGGCGGACGATCTTGGTCCAGGTCGAGGGGCTGATGCTTAGAGAAGCAACGGGACTATGCGCGGATCGCGATAGGGGAATCCGCGCTTATGGGGTGCTCATCCAAGGTGCAGCACAGGTGATGATCACCGGCTCTACCATTTCAGGGAACAGTTGGGATGGCATCTGGCTTGGGGGCACCGCCCAGGTAGTGATCACCGACTCGACGATCTCAGGGAACAGATCGGATGGCATCGAGCTTCGGGGTTCAGCGCAGGCTGTGATCACCGGCTCGACCATCTCCGGGAACATGCGGAATGGCATAGATCTTCGGAACACAGCCCAGGCAGTGATCAGCGACTCTATGATCTCCGGGAACAGGCAGAATGGTATCGAGCTTCAAGGCTCAGCCCAAGCAGAGATCACCGCCTCCACCATATCTGATAATGGGGGCGATGGAATCCATCTACGGAATGCGACTACCCTCAACCTGGTGGATAGCCGTATCTTGCGCAACCGGCGGTACGGCGTGAGTGCCCACCTGCCCGACTGCGTTTGCGCCGAGGATTACCGGGCGCGGTGGAAATTCACAGGGCAAGTAACCGGAAGTGGAAATCGCATTCCCGGCCGCGGCGGATCGGACCGGAACCGGAAGGGCGCAGTCTGCCCGCCTGAGTTTGCATTCCTGATGCGCTAACGAATCCTTCGCCGGCGTGAGATAGAGATATGTGGTTACCGCCACCCTTTTGTTGGGAAGTCTTTCCGGCGAGGCGATCTACTCAAATTCAGTAACTTTGCCGGAAAGAACGGGTTGAGCAGCCCCAGACGAACATGCGCTTCCTTGTAGTCACCCCTGCAGTAGCTGTCGCTGTTGCGTGCAAACCGCTCAACAAGTCCACCTAGTTCCTGCGGTGTCCGCATTTATCGCACCCCCTGTTCAAACCCCTACACCTCCGGTCCGCTGTACCGGCCTGTCTGCGTTGCGAATGCGGCAGGCCGGTAACAGGCAAGTGGAACAAGAAGTCGCGCTAAAGGATCACGCACCTCTTCCTTGCTCGGCGCTTGCCTGGGAGTCTGATAACCCACAACCGCTAACGTTGCCAGGGCCTTCTTCATTACCACGCGTTCTCTGTGGTAGAATAATCTTGCAGCGGCCGGAAAACAGGAGGAGAAGGATGGAAGAATGGGTCTGCACGGTCTACGGTTACATCTACGATCCTACAGGCGGGATCGAGCCGAGGATGTCATTCGCAGATCTTCCTGAGGACTGGGTCTGCCCGGAGTGCAGCTGGGGAAAGGACCTGTTCGAGCGAACGCTGCGGGTGCAGGCCCGCTCTTGTCATAAATTGTAGATGGCAAACTATTCCGGTATACTGATACCAGAATACCAGAATAGCGAGAGGAGGGGTCCGTAGATAAGATGGCGAGCCTGCTCAAGATATCGGACGCGACCGTACTTGGACTGCACACAATGGTATACCTTGCCGAACGTAAGGACGAGATGGTCACCACCTGCAAGATCGCTGCTTTCCTCGGTGCGTCCGAGGCGCATCTGGCGAAGGTGTTGCAGCGCCTGGCACGGGCCGGTCTGGTCAGGTCCGTGCGCGGGCCACGGGGCGGGTTCACCTTGCTGGAGGGGGCCGGGGCAACTCCCTTGCTCGCGATCTACGAGGTGTTCGAGGGGGCGTTCCCCTCAAACGATTGCCTGTTCGACGCACCGATATGCAACCGTACCGGCTGCATACTGGGAGGTCTCCTCGCAAAGCTCGGGAGAGAGGTGCGAGAGTATCTGGCAACGACAACGGTCGCACAACTTAGCAGCAGGGAGGGAGAATGTTATCAACCAGAAAGATAGTAGAGATAGATGAGGAGAGGTGCGACGGATGTGGGCAGTGTGTCCCTGCCTGCGCTGAGGGCGCACTGCAGATCATCGACGGCAAGGCACGCTTGGTGGGTGAGGTATACTGCGACGGGCTTGGTGACTGCCTGGGCGAATGCCCTCAAGGTGCGATAACGATCGAGGAGCGCGAGGCCGCACCGTTCGACGAGGAAGCGGTCAAGATTCACCTTGCGAAGGCGCAGCTTGACGCGCAGAGGGAAACGGAGCCGCTCCCCTGTGGCTGTCCGGGGAGTGCGCTGCGCAGCTTTACCCCGTCTAGCGACTCACCGACTGAAGAAGAGACGCTCACCCCGTCGCAGCTCGGCCACTGGCCGGTACAGCTGATGCTCATCCCACCCGGCGCGCCGTTTCTCGCCAAGGCGGATATCCTGGTCTGCGCTGACTGTGTGCCGTTTGCTGTCCCCGACTTCCACTCGCGATATCTTGCTGATCGCGCGGTCCTCGTTGGCTGTCCTAAGCTCGATGATATCGAACACTATCGCGCTAAGCTAGAGCAAATCTTCAACACAGCCGAGCCCAGAGCGATCACTGTACTGCGGATGGAAGTCCCTTGCTGCGGAGGCCTGGCGCATGCGGTGACCGAAGCGCGCAGTGCCGCGGCACCGGACTGCCCACTGGAGGTCCATACGATAGGAATCAACAACGACCGCATCGAACGCCGGATCCTCTGATGAAGGTCGGAGTCAATCAGAACAAGGAGGCTCAACATGAATGCGCTGAAGATGTTCTGCTATCAGTGCTCTCAGACGGTTGGGGAAAACGGGTGCACCGTCCACGGGGTATGCGGCAAGGCGCCAACCGTGGCCCGGCTGCAGGATAACCTTATCTTCTCGATCAAGGGGATGAGTGCTTACCTCTACCACGCGCGCGAGCTTGGCTACACAGATACGGAGATCGATGCCTTCCTCGCGCGGGGGTTCTATTCTACGTTCACCAACGTGAACTTCGACGCCGAGGATCTTGTGAAACTAGCGCTCGAGTCCGGGGAGATGGCAATAAGGACGATGCGCCTGTTGAAGCGGGCACACATCGAGACCTACGGGGAGCCCGCGCCGGCAAGGGTAGAGACCGGGACCGCGGACGGGCGTGGGATCCTCGTCACCGGGCACAGCCTGAAGGCGCTCGCCGCCCTTCTCGAACAGACCGACGGGACAGGGGTCAATATCTACACCCACTCTGAGATGCTTCCGGCGCACGGCTATCCGGGGTTGAACAAGTACGAACACCTGGTCGGAAATTTGGGCGGGGCCTGGTTCGATCAGAAGGAGCTCTTCTCCCGCTATCCAGGGGCGATCCTCGGGACGTCAAACTGCGTCCTTCTATCGACGGACGACTACAGGGACCGCTTCTTCACCATCGGACCGGCGAAACTTCCTGGGGTAAGGCACATCCCGGGCTACGACTACAGCGAGCTGATCAAGACGGCGAAGGCCCTCCCTGAACTCTCTGATGAACCGAACGACCTTACTCTCACCACCGGGTTTTCCCGCTCTACAGTCCTCTCTCTTGCCGGCAAGATCAAGAGATTGGTCGAGGCCGGGAAGATTCGGCACTTCTTCCTCGTCGGGGGATGTGATTCCCCGCTCAAGCAGGCGACCTACTTCCGCGAGTTCGTCGAGCGCCTGCCGAGCGATACGATCGTCCTCACACTCGCCTGCGGTAAGTTCCGGATAAACGACCTCGATCTGGGGGAGATCGACGGGATCCCCCGACTGATCGATCTTGGGCAGTGCAACGACGCGATCGTCGCTGTCGACATCGCCCTTGCCCTTGCC
>JAJOKK010000163.1 GCA_021129875.1 Candidatus Bipolaricaulota bacterium | reverse complement strand
TGTAGTAAGTCCCCAATCGGCTACTGCACCCCCCGAGACGGTGAACGCTTCTGTTGGGCCTCCGGCCTTGCTCCGCAACCTGCAAGGAGAAGAGGTTTGTGCAACAGTCTAAAAAGAGTGAAGCAAAGAGTAAAGAAGGAATGAAGAAGGAGTAACTGATGATCACTCACCATTCTAGGCTCCTCGTCCTCCACGGCCCCAACCTCAACCTGCTCGGGAGCCGGGAGCCGGAGGTCTACGGGACGATGACCCTTGCTGAGCTGAACAGCGAGATCGAGCAGTTCGCCGCTTTGAAGCGAGCAGAGGTACGGATCTATCAATCGAACCATGAGGGGAAACTGATCGACCTAATCCACGAACACGCAGATTGGGCGGAGGGGATCGTGATCAACCCTGCGGCACTCACCCACTACAGCTATGCTTTGCGCGATGCTGTCACCGCCGTAGGTCTTCCCACAGTAGAAGTGCATCTCTCCAACATCGAAGAACGAGAACCGTTCAGGAGGTGTTCGGTGATCAGACCGGTCTGCATAGGCCAGATACACGGGAAGGGATTGCAGAGCTACCTTCGCGGAATCGAGCTGCTGCTCGGAGAGGAGGAAGGGTGAAACGGGCAAGCCGCATATCCGGGCTCTCCACCTCCGGTACAGCCAGGGCGACGGATAGAGTGACCGCCCGGCAGCGCGCCGGGATCGATCTGATCGACCTCACCGTCGGCGACCCTGATTTCCCCACCCCTGAACATATAAAAGATGCTGCGCAGAGGGCGATCGCCGAGAATTTCACCCATTACACCGCTGCCGCCGGGATCCTTGAGCTGCGCGAAGCAGTCGCCGCCAAGTACCGCCGCGAGTACAGGGCAGACGTTGAAGCCGATGAAGTCCTGATCACCTGCGGGGCCAAACAAGCGCTATTCACGCTCGCCCTCGCCCTGTTGGAGGAGAGGGACGAGGTGATACTCCCGTCGCCGTTCTGGCCGACCTACCCTGCGTTGGCCGAGCTGACCGGTGCGCAGGTGCGCATCCTTACCACCCACGCGGAGGAGGGATTCCGCGTTCATCCTCCCCAGGTAGAGCAACTCCTCTCTACCCGCACCAAGGCGATCGTGCTCAATTTTCCCTGTAATCCGACCGGTGCGCTGATCGAGCCCGATCATCTGGAAACGATTATCCACACGGCCCTTGCCCGCGACATATACGTGATATCGGATGAATCCTACGAGAAGATCGTATTCGATCGCCGGCCGATCTCCTCGCAATCCAATCGCACCTGGTCACCCATCCCTGTTCGATCTCCCAGAAGGCGGCCGTGGCCGCCATCACCGGGGAGCAGCGGGAAATGAACCGGATGGTGGACGAGTACCGCCGCCGCCGCGACCTCCTGGTGGAAGGCCTGAACCGGATCGTTGGGGTGCACTGTCACCTGCCGGAGGGGGCATTCTATGCATTTGCCGATTTCTCACCATTTTTGGCCGGGAACTCGGTCTCCCTTGCCGAACGTCTGCTGGACACCGGAGTGGCAGTGGTTCCAGGGGCTGTCTTCGGCAGCGACGGTTTTCTTCGTATCTCCTTTTGTCACCCGCTGAAGAAGATCGAGCAGGGGCTTGCGCGGATTGCGCAGACATTGTCATCATGGAGGCTGGATTAAGATAGATGATACCTAGGGGGCGTCCAGTCGATGCGATATCCTCAAACGTTATTCTCCGTCCCTGAATGAGTCTTCGCCGCCCCCGTTGATTCTCAACTTCAAGAAAGCCAGACTGGAATGGAAATGGACCCTCCCCTGAGTCGTATGGAGCAGTACTTGCAGATAATTCCTTCGTATATCAATCTATGTCTACAGTGTTAATCCGTGGGTCCATTCTGAAAGCTTACGCTCTGCGTGCTCTGCGTTCTGGGGGGGTGTAGTAAGTTCCCAGTCGGCTACTACACCCCCTCCGAGACGGTGAAAGCTTCTGTTCGACCTTCGGTATTGCTTCGTAACCTGCAAGGAGAAGAGGTTTGGGCAATAGCCTGAAATGCAACCTTTTTAGAAATGCTGCGTTATCCTAGAAAGGGGAGATATTATTGTTAATCAATAAAGAAATGGATTTAGAGCAGGAAAAAGAACTGGTCGAAAGAGCCCGGAACGATGCCGAGGCCTTTGGTGAACTCTATGACCGGCACTATCCCAAAATCTTTGGCTATGTTTTGAGAAGGACAGCTAGCATTGAAATCTCTCAGGATGTAACTTCGGAGGTATTTTTAAAAGCTTTGAAGAATCTGGGGCAATTCCGCTGGCGCGGTTTCCCTTTGTCCTCATGGCTTTATCGCATCGCTACCAATGAGATTACCAATTACTTCAGGAACAATAAACACGGACAACTTTGTTTGGAAGAAGACTCCAACTCGATTAGCATCTCCAACCCATCGGCTGAGACAGAGCTTCTCGAGGCTGAAGCGGAATTAAAAAGGCAACAGGACTTCCTCACCCTACATGAAAATATCTCTAAGCTTCCGGTCAAATATCAGGAAGTTATTATGTTGAGGTTCTTCGAGAATAAGCAGATTAAGGAAATTGGTAAAATCCTGGGAAAGCGGGAGGGAACGGTAAAATCCCTGTTGCACCGGGGGTTGGGAAACTTAAGAAAGCTCATGGAATAAAGTGCAACCTTTTAGCAAAAGCATCGTTATACTACTAAATGGAGGGATCATCATGAGGGAAGAAGAGTTAATCAAGAAGCTAAAAAACGTTGAACTTCCTGAGATTCAGCTGCAGAGCCATCAGCACCGGCTGAGAATGGCTTTGCTCGATGCTGGATATATTAAGGATCGATCGAGGTTTACCGTTTTGGATACAGTACAATCTAAAATAAAAGGAAGAATAGGTATGATAAGAGGCTTAGTTTCACGGCAACCAGTATGGGCCCGCTGTGCTTTCATTGCTGTCCCTGTGGTAGTCATCCTGCTAACTCTTCTGCTGCAATCTCTGGCTCCTTCTCTTGGTCCGCAGAGGGTAATGGCCGCAGCACATGCGGCGACAGCCGGTTTACAGTCGTACCGGATGAGTGCCTCCAGCACCCTCACTTTTGATGGAGAGACGGTAGAAACTGTCATCGAGATGAAGTTTGCCGCTCCCGACCGCTTCCACACGAAAATAACCATAGACGGTGCCTTTCACGAGTTCATTATTATTGGTGATAAGCAATTCATCCGAGAACCGGATAACGACCAACCTGGTAGATTTACAGTAGGCTTTGCTATTGCTATAGATATTCTCAGCAGAGAGAAGACACTGGAACTCCTTGGCCAACTTACGGATTTAGAGAGATTGCCGGACCAGAAGATTGACGGTGTAAATTGCTTCCATTACCGGGGAAGAGTTGTAGAGGAAGAGGCTGGAGGGATGAGAATAGAGGTTGAGCTCTGGATAGGCAAAGACGACTATCTAATTCGCCAGATGAAGATGGAGCACGAAGAAATACCATTAGAGGATGAGGATATTGGACCGTGGGGCCCCTTCACCTCGCGCTCAGTGACGAGGTTTTATGACTTCAACGAGCCGATTGAGATTAAGCCACCGAAGACAGCATGTGGAGAGCTCCTGCCGGGATGGCGACTGGTGGATAGATATCCGAGGGAACAGACCTTCAGAGGCGATGTCACCTTTACTGTTGACCTCCGGTCGAATAGCGGTGATGACCCAGCACACCAGCAGATAAGCGCTCACATCACTATCGCCAATGTTAGAGAGGAGGCGGTCAGCAATGTGCGGGTGTCGCTTATTACTAGGGCAACCAATGAGGAGCGCGGGT
>JAJOKK010000055.1 GCA_021129875.1 Candidatus Bipolaricaulota bacterium | reverse complement strand
ACTCCTTCGAAATGACAAGCAGGAACATCGTTTACGACGATACAAAGTTGACATAATACTAGGCAGGTACGGGGCAGAGAGATCGCACTCCCTGTCAATTTTCCTGTCTTCTGCTTTTCTTGGCGTTCTTTGCGTCTTAGCGGGATACAAGCTTTTTCTCTCTTGCTACGCTCATCTTTTGGGTCTTGTTCTGGGCTACCTTGCCTTAACCGCGAGGAATCGTAATTTTACGGGGGGTCGGTGTCTCAGTCATATTGACACAGAGGGCCCGGCGGCATCTTTCCCGCATGCAGTGCAGGTTAAGCTATATCCCTCTGCGTCTTGAGTGAAACGAGCAGGCGAGAGAAAAGCTGTTGGTATTTCACCCAAGAGGCAGGCTTGCAACCACTCTCACTGACCAGCTTCAGCGACCTACTCACTAATGCTGTGCCCATCAGAACACTCTGGGAGACTTGAGGCTTCGAACTGTCTGAATCCACACCTGCTCCGGTGACAAGAACCTTGATCCAAGAGGGGAGGAGGATGAATCGCGCCATCGTTGTAGCGCAGGTTCGAGCAGCGCTGGTGATGCTGCGAAGCGCCATCGAAGCGTACCCGGAGCAACTCCGGAATCGCCTTACCGTTTGCCGAGCTCTACCCTGAAGTCTGGCATGGATGAAAGAGTCTCCAGGACTACTGAGTTCGTTTAAGCGATCGCAGTACCTTTCAGGGTTCGGATGGTTCGCTTGCCGTGTGCCAGCCTAGGAAGCAAGTAAAAATAATCTCCTTAAAACATCATGGCTAGCGTCGGAGATACAAGGTCCGACGCTCGTGTTCCAGTCTTGTTTCCCTGCGTTGTAGCTTGCCTGTGACGTTACTGCATTCGTTCGGGGTTATGGAAGTTATTATTACTCGCTTCCTTAGTACGAATCGGCGACCAAAGTGGGGCAGAGGTTTTCACCGCAAGTCCCACCGAAAAGGAGGGCTGCGCCGTTCCACCATGAATCTCATCGCGAAACGAGCCAGTGAGGAAGGGGCAGGGGGTCACACCTTCATTCTTGGTGTTTGTCCGAGCACTGAAGACGAATACGCTCTCTCAGCGTCAATGCCAGTATCCTCACATCAATATCTCGGCGATTTCCATGGATGCCGTTCTCCTATGCTTCTTCCTGCCTATCGGGAGGGATCTCGATTATAATTTCAGCCCGAGCAGGTTCGATCCTTTAGCCATCTCTTGATATGTTCCATAAAGGCATACAGGTCTCCCATGCGTTGCAGGTTCCGCAATACTTCGTCCCAATCGATCTCCAGGTATTCATGCACGAGAATGTTGCGGAGGCCGGCAATCGGGGCGAGTCTCTTTGCCAGCTCACGCGGAAGAATATCGACCGTCCCCAGCATTTCTATCGCTCCGTGGGCATCACGTGGTTTCTCCAGCTGTTCCATGGAGATGATCCGATTGGCGATATCAATGCACGCCTGCGCTGCAACCTCGAGGTTTCGTTCTACTATGTCTTTGAGGTAGGGATCGGAAGCAAACTCGTCACTTGTCTTGGTCTTGAGCGGCTCTAGTTTGAGCAAGCATCCTTTCAGTCGCTCTAAGCGCCGTTCGATACCGTTCCACTCCGGCGTCATAATCCTCCCTCGTCTCCTCCAATAGAGTCTTCCGTTCCGCCCGTAAGATCGGCAATTGGTCAAAATACAGGCCGAGCGCCCGTGCCTCAAACTCCACTCGTATTGTTCGATGCTTCTCGTATAGAATCTGCCTGGCCGCAATAACGTTGTATACAAGCTCGATCGGCGCACACGCAAGATCGACAAGATCGACATCCGTGCCGAGAAGCTCAGCAAGCTGGTGCGTTAACACATACCGAGCATCTGGAGGAACATTACCGGCGAAGAGCACGGCAATATCATAGTCGCTTCGCGCCCCTGCCCGGCTGGTCGCCTGGGACCCGAAAAGGTACGCAAGCTCTACAGGAAACCGGCTTCTTGCCTCAGCAAAGAAGGTTTGCAATTTAAGATGAAGGCGACTTGGCTTATCCATCGTTCCGGCCGTCCTTGCATTACCAGTGCCAGCAATTTGAACACCATTCTCACTCATGTTTCCGTAACAAGGATACACGCAGCGAAAGATCCTTGTCAACAGCAGACAGTGTCGGTAAAATCTCCTCCTATGACTGAGCTGATGAAGCTACGAGAAGAGATCGATCGCATTCATGCGGATCTTGAGCGCCAATGCGCCGGCCTGACCGACCGAGCTGCACTGGAGGCTTTCCGGGTTGAGTTTCTCGGGAGGAAAGGACAGATCGGTGAGCTGTTCCGGGTTATGGGGCGGCTTGCCCCTGATGAGCGGGCCGAGGCAGGGAAGCTGCTGAACGGCCTAAAGACTGTGGCGACAGCGGCCTTCGAGGACCGGCGCAACGACCTGGAAGGGACGACCTTGCGCGCGAGGTTGGCTGCTGAGAAAGTCGATCTAACCCTCCCCGGAGTCTACCATTCGCTGGGGCACCGCCATCTGTTGACCCAGGTGCAGAATGAGATCGAGTCGATCTTCCTCCGAATGGGGTTTGATGTGACAACCGGTCCGGAGATCGAGAGCGAGTACTACAACTTTGAAGCATTGAACATCCCGGCCGACCACCCGGCTCGCGATGAGTGGGATACCTTCTACATTGACGATACGACCCTCCTGCGTCCGCAAACCTCGCCGGTACAGATTCGCGTAATGGAGCAAACCGATCCCCCGGTGCGGATCATCTGCCCCGGTCGCTGCTACCGGCGCGATACTCAGGACGCCACCCATTCGCCAGTCTTCCATCAGGTCGAGCTTCTGTGGGTGGAAGAGGGCCTCTCCCTTGCCAACCTGAAGTATATAATCGAGCTGTTCGTGCACGAGTTCTTCGGCAAGGGGTACCAGATGCGCCTGTCGGGCGACTTCTTCCCGTTCACCGAGCCCTCAGTGCAAATGCACATGCGCGCCGACAGAGCCTCAGACTGGCTAGAACTCGGAGGGGCGGGGATGGTCCACCCGGTCGTCCTTGCAAATGTGGGGTACGATCCGAAGAAGGTCACGGGTTTCGCCTTTGGTATGGGGATCGAGCGGATGGCGATGCTCCGCTACGGAATCGCCGACATCCGCACCTTCTTCACCAACGACCTGCGGTTCATCACCCAATTCTAACCCACATTCGCAGTAAAGCAGCGCGGGCTCTTTGTTTCAGGTGCTAGGTTGCTGCACAAACCTCTTCTCCTTATGTGTTGCTTCGCAACTCCCTGAACCGCGTCCGGGGGAGGAAAGAACCACGAATGGACCCTGACATACACGGGTTATTGCTGGAATGCCCGCCAAAAGGCCGGAGTAATTAGTGAAGAGGGATGTGCTCTGATCTGTGTAAATCCGTGGTTTGAAGCCTGTATTGCTTGCAACCCACAATGGACGAGAGGCTGCTCTACCCGGTCAGCATTCCTAACGGGATGCACAGATAAGCTTTCATCGCCTGCTGAATGCGTGCGTCGCGATTCGGCGCGAGCACACCTGTGGAGCCTAGGGGACTCGAACCCCTGACCTCTTGCATGCCATGCAAGCGCTCTCCCAGCTGAGCTAAGGCCCCGATTGTGCCTTCTTATTACCCGATTCCGGCTTCCTTTTCAAGCCGTCGTCTAGGGATAGTCTGTTGCGATCGCCGACAGGAGGTCATCCATTCTGGGTCCTCGCTATTTGGTGGAGGCCGGTTGCGAAGCAAGACCGCCTGCCTGGCCAGCAGACAGGGAGGTCCATGAAGTTGAGAGGCTGGCAAGGCCCAGCAAACCCACCAAACCCCACGAACCCACCAAACCCCACGAACCCA
>JAJOKK010000180.1 GCA_021129875.1 Candidatus Bipolaricaulota bacterium | reverse complement strand
GTAGTAAGTCCCCAATCGGCTACTACACCCCCCGAGA
Source organism: Candidatus Bipolaricaulota bacterium (assembly GCA_021129875.1). Classification (GTDB taxonomy): domain Bacteria; phylum Bipolaricaulota; class Bipolaricaulia; order UBA7950; family UBA9294; genus JAJOKK01. The sequence goes on along the minus strand of JAJOKK010000180.1, from coordinate 3,807 downwards.
CGGTGAAAGCTTCTGTTGTGCCAGGAAACAGTCTGTCAAGGGTGGTTTGATTCTCAACTTCAAGAAAGCTAGATTGGAATGGAAACGGATCGTCCCCTGAGTCGTATGGATGAACAGCAGTGCCTGCAGATAAATCCTTCGAGTAACGATCGGTGTCTATCAGTGTCAATCTGTGGTTCTAGGCCTGCCATATTTCAGCTGGTATGGGTTTACTGGATGCGTGTGTCCCCTCTGCCCCTGCTCTGTGGTCTGATCGCTAGAGAGACGGGGCAATGCGGTTAGCAACGGCATGAATGGCAGCTTCAGTGACGGCTTCGGGGCGAATGCGCCATACCGGCTCGATCTTATGCAGTGTGAAGTCTCGCTGGAGCAGGGTCTCGTTGTTGCCGGTGATATGTAGCATGACGGCGTCATCCGCTTTAATTTGATCGGTGGCGAGTGCTTGGAGCAATGAAGCCGTGGCCACACTAGCAGCCGGGCCGATGGGTAACCCTTCCTTCTCTTCAAACAACTGAGCAGCGGCGAGGGCTTCGTCATTGGCTACGGCGTAGGTGTGTCCGTCGGTTGAAGACAGCGCATCACGAACACCGCCTGTAACAGCATATGGCGGCGTTCGATTGGCCAACACAAGCGCATCGATCTGATCGATGCGGCGAAGCTGGCCCTCTACATCCACGTCAGGTTCAATGGGCTTGTCAAACATCCACGCGTCGTAAATGGGTGTAAATGGGATGTTCTGTGAGAGATGGAGCTTTGGAAGCTTGTTGCCGATGCCGGCCGCAAGCAAACGTTGGGACGCTTCCCATACGGCGATACCTCCGGTTCCGCTTCCGATGGCTTGGAAGTAATGGGCAGGCAATGCGTTCATCTGCCTGGCGTATTCCAGTATGGCTGTGGACATGCCATCACGGCGAGCTACGTTGAGCGCGCCACCTTCGTTGGCAATGCCGAGTACGCGACCGATCAAGCCTGCGATGCGAATGGCAGCAGCGTAATCGTCGCATCCGTCCAGCACAACCAAACGGACAGCGTCCGTCGACTCACAGGGAATCCACAGTCGCTCCATTGCTCGCTCTGGTACGACGATAATGACAGGGAAGTCAAGTTGGATAGCAGCGTAGGCAAACGCACGCGCGGTGTTTCCAGCAGAAGCAAGCACAAGGGATCCAATGCCATGCTCGCGGTAGTACAACATGCTGGGCGCGGCTTCGAAATCCTTGAATGAGCCTGTTGGATTCCCAGCCCGGATCTCCGGTGCATAGCCACTGAAGGCGACAACCAGATTGGAGAGGCCCAATTTTGCGGCCAAGCCTTCCGACGAATAGACGGTTGCGCCGATTGGTATGTCTAAAGAAGCAGTTGGAGGAAGCCAATCTTGAAATGCGAACAAATTGGATCGGTCCTTGGGATCGAAGGCGGTTACGGCATATTGCGATCGCAATAGACTGTCACATTCAGCGCAGTGTAGGCGGGGTGGGCCATACATTGCCCCGCAACCTACGCACTTCAACATAAACTTTTGAATTATCATCAGTTCCGTCCACTCCCTGCGGTTATTTACATAAACACCGGCGCCATTGGTTTCCCTGCCAGGCAATTCTACCAAGGCCGGTCATAAATGCTAGGCAGATGGAAGGTCAGAGCGAAACACAAAAAACGTTGTGGTAGTAACGTCTGTTGCCCGGAGGAGGCGTGGGGTCAGGGTGGATCGCTAATCCTTCCCTGTACAGCCTCCGGCCTTGCTGCGTAACTCGGACTTTTACCTACAATACACCCCCGACTTTTGGCGGCGCGTTTAAAGTCCATCCTGACCCCTTTGACGCCTCTGACGACTTTCGAGTGGAAATTCCACACGGGTTACAGCGTCAGACAGTTCACATTACCGATCCAGTCTTTGCTTTCTTCATCGACCCGCGTGGAATCGACCAGTTCCCCGTCACGCAAGCCAAGGAGGGATTCGATAGCCCCCATCTGGTCGGGCGTACAGCTGATCACTCCGCGATTGTGCACCTTGGCCAGCCGAGCGGTGAGCACCGCAGGAGAGATCTTTGAGTCGATCGTCAGCTCCCCGGTCACCAACACGGTCGCCTTGCCGGTCAGATGGTCGAAGCGCGATGCCCACAAGTGATGCTCTCCGTCCATCAACCAGAGATCTCCCTCGTAGAAGACGACCTGCGTTTCAAGCAGGTCGCACTTCTGGGTGAGCACGCTTCTGAGTGGGGCCGGACAGATGAGCAGATCCCGGCTGATGATCTTCTCCAAGCGCTCATCCAAGAGCGCGGACGCCACGCTCGTCTCCACCAGGACCGGGGCCGTGCAGTAGAGCCGGGTTGCCGGCAGGGATTCCAAGAGAGTGTTGTCCAACACGAGCGGTTCAGGCACCAGCCTGAACCCAGCGGGAACAACGGCGACCTTGCCGGATCCATCGACCAGGCGAGTTTGGATGGCTTGAGCATTCTCAGCGTGGCACAGGATCGTGCCGGAGACGAACAGCTTTGCTACCTTTCTCTCCAGAAGTTCGCTGGAAATATCATGGGGTGCACGCAGTGCACCGATGACCGCCAGCTCTGAGCCATCTTCCAACGCATCCAAATAGTGCTTCTCCAGGACCAGCGAACCAATCTTGACCCGCGTGAAAGCCGGGTAGACCACTGTCCGGCCCATGACCTGCTTGGCCTTGGACTGCACCGCTCCGATCAGGTTTTCGGGACAGACGAGTTCCCCCATCATGACGAACCCAGCAAGACCGGTTGCGATCTCCTTAATGGGAATATCGGGCTCGAATACGATCTTGCCCATTACAAGCAGGTATGCTGGATCATTCTGGTTCCGGAAGTACTCGCGATTGATCACTGTGCTGCCCATCAGTATCCGCACGTCGACATCCAGGGGGAGCTCAACCGTTGCGTTGACGTTCCCTATGCTGAGATGTGTGAGCAGATGGGCCGTCTTTCGCGTGTAGATCACCAAATTTGCATTCCCAATCCGTTTGATCCCGGCAACAGAGTCCTCGGTTGCGTTGCGCAGGTCCAGGATGTTTATGTTGCCGATCGATTTTTCTTGTTCCATTATGTGTTTCCTCCTTTTAGATGCACTTTGAAAAGATCTGTGCGCAGCCGAGCGAGCGCCAGCCGAAGCCGCGACCGCACAGTGGCGGCCGGAACCCCCAACTCACGCCCGATCTCCACGCTTGTCATCCCCAGAACGTATCGTTTTTCGAGCAGAGAGCAGTACCGCTCGGGGACCAGACATAGCAGTTCGAACAGCCTCACATCACCGCACGGGCTGTCCTCGATAGAGACGGACTTAGCCAGTAGGTCGACCATCGTCCGCCGCCGCCGGTGAGCGCGCTGCTGATCGAGGAATCGGTTCTTCAACACGCGGTACAGCCAAGCGCGGCGGTGATAGCCGTTCAGACGGTCGAGGAGTCCATGGTGGGCCAGCGCTCGGATGAATGTTTCCTGTACCAAGTCGTCGGCCAGATCCGCTCTTCGGGTGAGATTTATGGCGTAGTGATGCAGCGGTTCCTTGTATTCCTCGAACAGCTCAGCGATCACCAGACCACCGGTCCGAGTGATCTCCTGTCCATCGGTAAGTCCGGCTTCCATCCGCTCTCCTCCCATTCTTACGAACGTTCTTCACCGCGATCTTGTGCGTCCTTCACTCTATACAACGTCTGGCAGCATGCAAGTGTTCACTTGCCGCAACTCTAGGCAGATTTTGTCAGCCTGATCACAGGCTGTTGTATAACTATCTTCTCCTTGCAGAACAGAAGCTTTCACCGTCTCGGGGGGTGTAGTAGCCGAT
>JAJOKK010000227.1 GCA_021129875.1 Candidatus Bipolaricaulota bacterium | reverse complement strand
CCTTTTCACCGCTCGTCTTCAATCCCGGTTGCGAAGCAAGGCCGGAGGCCACCCTGTAGCTTCAAGCGTTTTACCGCATCGGGGGGGTGTAGTAGCCGAAGAGGGGTTTACTGCACCCCCCGAGACGGTGAAAGCTTCTGTTCTGCAAGGAGAAGAGGGTTTGCGCAACAACCTGTTTTGCAATTTCTGTTTTGAATCTACCCGAACAGGGCAAGAGTTGGCCTTTGTTTGGCGGAGGGGGCGGGATTCGAACCCGCGGAGCCGTATAGGCTCGTCGGTTTTCAAGACCGGTGGTTTCGTCCGCTCGCCCACCCCTCCGAAAAATAATTATACCGGCATCAGTCGGCGAATTGTAGTATCCTCATGGGAAAGATGTGAGAACGGTGGCGGAAGATTCTGACCGGAGACAAAAAAACGGCTCTTCGACGTTTGATGTGGGCTGTAATTGAGGTGTGCCCCCGCTGTTCCTAAACAATACGCCAATTCGCCTACGACGAATCTCCTCTTTCTTCCCCCCCAGCTTGCTGGGGGTAGACAGAGGAGGATTCTTATGAAGACCAGAACAAGGTGCGGATGCGATTAACGCGCTGTGAACATGCAGGTCGGCCCGGTCGGCCGGCGAACATCTCAGCAAAGAACGCCGGCCGATCCTCATCCTCTGCAAACGCCGAATCATCGGTGCAACAGTCGAAACGCGGAGGTACGCGGTTAAAGCAGGTAGTCATCGCCGGCTATTATGGGTTTGAGAACCTCGGAGACGAGGCGCTACGCGCGGCGTTGAGCACAGCGTTGCGTGAGTTCCCGGACCTACGGCCGACCTGGCTGACCGCGCGGCCACGTGGTGCAAACGAGGTGAACCGCATGCATCCCATCGCTCTCTTCACAGCGCTGCGGCGGTCTGTTGCTCTCTTCTTTGGCGGTGGGGGGCTGTTGCAGAACAGGACGAGCAACCGCTCTCTCCTCTACTATCTCTTCCTCATCCTCTTTGCTCGCGTACTTCGCCGGCCGGTCTTCCTTCTTGGCCAGGGTATCGGACCGATCAATGGCCGGTGTGCACGGGCGCTGACGCGGATTGTCCTCTCGAGCGTGTGCCGTATCGGCTGCCGCGATCGGCAGAGCCTTGCCTTTCTGCGGCAGATGGGGATTGACGGCCTGGTAGACGGCGATCTCTTCTTCCTCACCCCTCCATGGACGAGAAGGCCGGAGGGGCCGCGGGAGGATGGAGTGCGGATCGTCCTCTCGCTCAAAGGGAGCGGGATCGACCGGGAAAGGACGATCGAGTCGTTCGTCGATCTCGCAGCGGGGCTTCAGGATGAGAGGCGGGTTTCGTTCACCCTTCTCCCCTTCTTTCCGGCGGCGGATCGCTCGCTGGCCGAGGCGATTGCACAACGGTGCGCTCTTCCATGCCGGATCGTTCTCCCGGATACGGTCGAAGAGGCGAGCGCGGAGATTGCCCGCGCCGACCTTCTCATCTCATCGCGGTTGCATCCGCTGGAGTTCGCCCTGCGCACAGGGACGCCGATGTTCGCCATTGTCGATGATCCGAAGATCGAACGGTTCATCGAGGAAGTGAAAGCGCACTGCGGCCCGTGCATCCCGTATGCCGTATCTCCATCTGTTGAAGAGGTTCGCCCTCTCCTCGCTGTCTCACCCGAACGTGAGGCGTTCCAAGCGGTCTATCACAAGATGCACGCGGAAGGAAAAGCCGCGGTTGCGCTCTTGCTCGCGAGGCTGGATACTGGAAGATATGATGCCGGAAGCGACCCCACCGATTCACCGACCCGTCCACCGACCCGTCCTCTGTCAGGAGACGGTTACCCTTCTCGCACCCTGCTCCGGCGGGGTGATCGTTGACGGGACAGTCGGCCTTGGCGGGCATGCAGAGGCGATCTTGCAGGATGAACCTGAGGTCTGCCTGATCGGGATCGATCGCGATCAAGAGGCGCTCCACCGGGCGGCAGAGAGACTCGCCCCGTTCGGTGAGCGGGTTCATCTTCTCCACGGAGACTATTCTCAAATCGCGAGGCACCTGGCTGCGCTGGGGATCGACAAGATCACCGGCTTCCTCTTCGATCTCGGCCTGTCGTCGCTGCAGCTCGACCGGGCTGATCGAGGGTTCAGCTTCCGCCGCGATGGACCGCTTGATATGCGGATGGATCATACACAGTCATTGACCGCTGGAGATCTGGTGAACAGCGCGGAAGAAGAGGAGCTTATCGCTATCCTGCGCAATTACGGGGAGGAACGCTTTGCGCGACGGATCATCCGCGCGATCCTTGCTGCACGCGCAAAAGAACCGCTCGAGACGACGGGCAGACTGGCAGAGATCGTCCACAGCGCGATCCCAAGGCGATTTCACCCGCGCGGGATTCACCCGGCAACGCGCACCTTTCAGGCGCTGCGGATCGCGGTGAACAACGAGCTTGCGAACCTGAGGGAAGGGTTGGCCGACGGATTTGAGTCTCTTGCCCCTGGAGGCGTGGTCGCGGTGATCAGCTTTCATTCCCTTGAAGATCGGATCGTCAAGAGGTTCTTCCGGGAGAAGGCCCTCGCTTGCACCTGTCCGCCCGATCTTCCGATCTGCGTCTGTGATAAGAAGGTGGAGACGGAAGTCTTGACGAAGAGACCGATCTCCCCCTCATCTGCGGAAGTAACAAGGAATCCACGCGCTCGCAGTGCCAAGCTGCGTGCAGCACGACGGATTGAGGTGCGTGCTTGAACGGCGATCTTTGTATTGAATCTGGAGAGATGCCCCCTGCCCGGAAAGAGATCCAAAAAAAGGGAGGATGCCGGAAAACCCTGTCTCCCCCCCTTTCTATTGGGGCGTTAGCAATTCCAATCCCGTTCGTCCTTGCTCCGATGGCCGGATACACAGACAGCACGTTTCGCGCCCTCTGCCGGGCGTGCGGCTGCGGCCTTGTTTTCACAGAGATCATCTCCGCGGCGGGGATTGTGTTCCGTAATCCGCGTACGCTCGCCTATCTCCACTCCGTTCCAGAAGAGCGTCCACTTGCAGTACAGATCTACGACGCATCACCCGCAATCCTCACCGAAGCTGCGCAGGTGATCGAATCGATTGGCCGGTTCGATCTGCTCGATATCAACTGCGGTTGCCCCGTTCCAAAGATCATGAGAAAAGGGGGCGGTGCGGCCCTGATGAACGACCCGGAGAAGATCTACAGGATAGTCAAGAGCGTGTCGGAAGCGATCTCTCTTCCGGTCACCGTGAAGACCCGCATCGGGCTCTCACCGGAACACGCAGGCATCTCCGAGGTCGCCCAGGCTGTCGAGGAAGGCGGCGCTTCCGCTCTCTTTCTGCACGCCCGCTTTGCCTCTGTCGGCCATAGCGGACCAGCGGACTGGGAAGCTGTTGAACGCATAGCAGGGGAGCGAACGATCCCCGTCATTGGGAACGGCGGAGTGACGACAGGGAGCGCTGCAATTGAGCTGCTTCGCAGAGCTGGTATCGCCGGGGTGATGATCGGGAGGGGAGCGATCGGAAACCCATGGATCTTCGAGGAAGCCGCTCACCTGTCGGCCGGGAGAATCTACACCCCGCCCACCGCAAAGGAACGAAGTGAGATGATCGCGCAGCACCTCCGTTCCCTCTACACGGTGATGGAAAAGGAGGACGTACGCCGGAAGCGCTCACGGAGACGGACCGAACCCGCGACATGCCACAGGTTCCGCGGCCACCTGGTGAAGTACCTGCACGGAGTGGCGAAAGCGCGATCCGGTAAACGGCTGCTTGCGCTTGAGTCGATTGAGTCAATCCTATTCGCGGTCGACGAGATCCTCCAAGTAACCTCACAGAATCAAGACTGCAACGCAAAAATGAAGACTGCTCAAAGTTGAGAGGAAACTCTACGCTT
>JAJOKK010000095.1 GCA_021129875.1 Candidatus Bipolaricaulota bacterium | reverse complement strand
ATCCTCTCCATCTCCTCATCACGGCCGATCACCGGGTCGAGCCGCCCGGCCACGGCCTCCTCGATCAGATTGCGCCCGAATTCAGCAAGGGTCCCCTTCTTCTGCGGACGCCGGGAGGAGCGGAGGGCCATCCCGACCCCGGCCGAAGGGAGAAAGTACGCACGGGTCTTGGAAAGATCGATCCCGAGATGGAGGAGGATCGCCGCACCGGTCCCTTCGCCCTCGCGCAGCATCCCCATCAGTAGGTGCTCCGGTCGGATGCTGTTCAACCCGGCACGGCGCGCCTCCTCGAAACTGATCTTCATCACCCGTTTCAGCCTCGGGGTCGGTTCAAGGTCGTCAGCGGAGAGGCGCACCTTGCCTTTCCCTTTTTCCGACTCCAACAGGGCCTTCACCTTGTCGTAGGTCACCCCGTGGGTGGTCAGGAACCGACAAGCATCCCCCCCCTTAATCTTTAAGAAGGCAAGAAGCAGGTGTTCCGTACCGACATAGCTGTGGCGCCACTCTGCTGCTTCTTCCTGGGAGATCACGATAACCTCCCCTGACTCACGTGAAAACCGGTCGTACATCATCCCCTCCTAAACTAAAGGGAGCCCCTTGCTCTTATTTGCAGTATAGCCATCTATTCACCATTCACAACCGCAGGCCGACGACGGTTGAACCTGGTCATCACCTCATCGATATTGCAGGTGCGAAAAGCCTCCACAGCCTCAACCCCGTCCTCCAGAACAGGATAGAGTGTCTGCCACTCCTCCTCGTTGAACCGGCCGAGGACGTAGTCGATCGCGTTCTCCGGCCGCGGCGAGACCCCGATACCGATTCGCAGGCGGGGAACTGTCTCTGCCCCTACAGCGTCGAGGATGGAGAGCATCCCTTTATGCGTCCCCGCTCCACCACTGGGGAGGATCCGCATCCGTCCCAGCGGAAGGTCGAGATCATCGTAGATGATGAGGAGATCGGAAAGAGCGATCCCAAATCGGTCCACGATCTCCCGGATCGACTCCCCGCTCGCGTTCATGTACGTCGTCGGCTTGATGAGGAGAAGGTCCTCCGCCCGATAGATGAGGGAGGAACAAGCGATCCTCCCTTTCCTCTTATGGCGGTACACCTTCCGGTAAAGGTCGATCACCGCAAATCCGACGTTGTGGCGGGTGAGCGTGTAATCGAGTCCGGGGTTCCCCAGTCCGAAGACGGCCTTCAACTATTATTCCCCTTTGTGAACTAAGTCTCCTCTTCTCCCGCCTTCTCGGCCTCCTCGCCTGCGGCCCCTTCCTCTATATCCGCATCAAGCTCGGCGGCCTCTTCGACCTCAAGCCCACGCGGCGACATGATCGTTACCAGTGCCTGTTCAGGGAAGAGGAGCGGCGTGGCCTCGCCGAAATCGACGTCCTTCACCCGGATTGCATCTCCAAGGCCGAGATCGCTCACGTCGAGGGTCAGCAGGCTGGGAATCGCCTCGGGAAGACTGCGCACGCGGACGGTGTCGAACAAGAGGTTCAGCACGCCGCCCGCCTTAACCCCCAACGCATCCCCGGTGACCTTCACCGGGACGTGCAGCTTGAGAGGGTACCCTGGTTTTGGGTGGTAGAAATCGACGTGCACCGGCTCATCGGTGACCGGGTTGTACTCAATCCGCTTGACGAAGACATCAATCTTCTCTCCCTTCTTGTAGTCAGCGATTGCAAGGTCAATCTGCGAGCTGCGTGTAATCTGAGAGAAGAGGGCCCGCAAGTCCCTGCGGTCGATAGCGAGCGGGGTGCTGTCGATCTCCGGACCGTAGACCACTGCGGGGATGAACCCCTCTCTACGTAAGGCGCCTGCCTTTCCCGCCGATCGCAATCTTGCTTTCAATGTTGGCATTTTGAACTCCTGATTGATCGTTTAACAGTGAGAGAAGAGGTGACTGACCGATTTATCCTCGAAGATCCGGCGGATCGTCTTTGCCAGGTGTTCTCCCACGGGGATATAGTCGATAATCTCGTTCCCTTCCGCCTGTTCGTGGCAGATGGTATTGGTTGTCACCACCTTTTTCAAGGCGGAGTCGCTCAATGCGGCAAGCGCGTCCCCGGAGAAGACACCGTGAGTGCAGTAGGCGAAGACCTCGGTCGCCCCGTGATCGACCAACGTCTGCGTCGCTTGGATCAGGGTCGCCCCGGAGGCGATGATGTCGTCAACGATGATGGCGCGCTTTCCGTCGACCTCCCCGATGACGTTCATCACCTTCACCTCGGTGGTATTCATTGACCGGCGCTTCTCCAACACTGCCAGGGGGCGGTTGACCCGCTCGGCCAGGAGGCGCGCACGGGCCGTCCCCCCTACGTCCGGGGAGACGATGACCGTCTCCTCGGAGTCGGCGAACGTTTCCTGAAGGTGTTTAGCGAATATCGGATCGGCTTGGAGGTTGTCGACAGGGATGTTGAAGAACCCCTGGATCTGCCCGGCGTGAAGATCTATGGTGAGAACACGGTCCACCCCGGCCGTCTCAAGCATGTTGGCAACGAGTCGGGCCGTAATCGGGACGCGCCCGATGTGTTTCCGATCCTGGCGCGCGTACCCGTAGTAGGGGATGACCGCGATCACCTTGCGCACCGAGGCGCGGCGCAGGGCATCGATGATGATCAAAAGCTCCATCAAGTGTTCGTTGACCGGTGGGCAGGTAGGTTGGATCACAAAAACATCCGCACCACGGACCGTCTCCTTGATGAGCACCTGGATCTCACCGTCGCTGAACCGATCGACCTCGGTGGCGCACAGGTCGACGCCCAATGCGTAGGAGATCTCCTCTGCCAGTGGTCGATTGGCATTCCCACAGATCAGTTTAAGTTCCTTGCCGATCATTCCGCTTGCTCCTCCTTCTTTTTCTCCGGTCCGTGTTCACCTGGGGGGCGCGGCCTAACGCGAGATTCCCCGGGGGAACGCTCTGGACGATAGTCGATCCGGCGCCGATCACGGCATCCTCACCGATCGTCACCGGAGCGACGAGCGAGGTGTTGCTCCCGATGAACGCTCTATCCTTGATAACAGTGCGGTGTTTTTTCCTCCCGTCGTAGTTGCAGGTGATCGTCCCCGCGCCAATGTTCACATCCTCCCCCACCTCTGTATCCCCAAGATAGGCGAGGTGCCCTGCTTTCGCCCCGCGGTTCACCCGCGAAGCCTTCACCTCGACAAAATTCCCGATTCTGACGTCCGGCCCTATATCCGCGCCAGGGCGCAGGTGGGCGTACGGCCCGACCTGACTTCCAGAGCGGATGCGGGACGACTCGACGACTGAATAGCGAACCGAAGAGCGCTCTTCCACGAGCGAGTCCTCGATGAAGCAGTCGGGGCCGATGACGCAGCGCGCGCTGATCGCTGTCTTGCCGCGCAAATGCGTGCCGGGATGGATCTCTACCCCCGGAGCGATCGTCACCCCGGGATCGATGTACGTCCTCTCCGGGTCGATGATTATCACCCCGGAATCGATCAGCTCCCGTACTCCCTGGTGCGGGAGCAACCGCTTTACAGATGCAGGCTCAATCTGTGATTCGATGATTATCCCCCCTTAGCGGCAAGCGATGACCAAACAAACGACGTCCGCGGTGAAAAAGAGCAGCCCGCGCAGATTACACGCGGGTTCGCTGCCAAGCAACCGAGAAGAACGGACGCAAGCGTCTATCATCGCACACCCGCAGATAATGATACGCCAGGAGATGCAGGCCGATCAAATCGATCCGGTTGCGACGGACAGACCCGCGCCGGTATACTTCGGCGCAGACCTGCACAGTGTAAGAGGCGGCAAGGTGCGCAGGCTGCTGCACAAACCTCTTCTCCTTGTGTGTTGCGAAGCAAGGCCGGAGGTCCAACAGAAGCTTTCACCGTCTCGGGGGGGTGTAGTAGCCGATTGGG
>JAJOKK010000201.1 GCA_021129875.1 Candidatus Bipolaricaulota bacterium | reverse complement strand
GCTCGTCGTGAGTTTTCTCCCTGTGTCTCGCATCCACCAGGCTGAGAGGCTCCGCGACACCCTCCCCTTGTTCCTCCCGTCAAAGGAGGGGCGGACCTGCGGTCTTATGGGGGAAAAAGACATCAATTCTCACCTCGTGCGCATGTGAATTAGAAACCGTTACCCACTTAAAACGACGAAGAGCCTAGATTTTCCGCAGGCGGGCGTGCCATGCCCCCCTGCCGATCCTCTGCAAAGGTACGTATTCAGCGAGCCCCGGGGCCAGGTCTTGTCTTTTGATGCTATGTTGGCTATACTAAAGTCATGACACGTCCACTGAGAATCGAATACGAAGGCGCAGTCTATCACGTCACCTCGCGTGGCAATGCAAAGCAGGATATCTATGTCGATAACGAGGATCGGAACGCATTTCTGGAGGTCCTCGGAGATGTGGTGGAGCGCTTCAAGTGGATCTGCCATGCCTACTGCCTAATGCCCACCCACTTTTACCTGCTACTCGAGACTCCGGACGCAAATCTCTCACGCGGAATGCGTCACCTCAATGGTGTCTATACCCAGAAGTTCAATCGGCGTCACCAGCAGGCTGGGCCGGTACTACAAGGACGGTTCAAATCCATCCTGGTAGAGAAGGAGAGTCATCTGCTTAAGCTGGCACGGTATGTCGTGCTAAATCCAGTCCGCGCGAAGATGGTGCAAAGTGTACGGGACTGGCCGTGGAGCAGCTATCGTGCTACCGCAGGGCAGCAAGAGCCACTTCCATTTCTGACAACGGACTGGCTCCTATCGCAGTTCAGTGACGATCGGCAAAGCGCGACAGATCTCTACCGCAGATTCGTCAAGCAGGGACGCGACGTGAGTATATGGGGGGAGCTTCGAGGTGGCGCCTTGCTGGGATCTGATGGCTTTGTAGAGAAGATGTCGCCACTCTTGCGAGACTTTGCATTGCAGAGGAAGGTCCTCCAACATGAACGCCTTGTATCAAGACCATCTCTTGACGATCTCTTTGCTGAGTGCGACACGAAGGCAAGTCGAAACGAGAGGATCTACGAAGCGACTCGAATCCATGAGTACACGCTTGCCGAACTGCAAGACCATCTTGGGCTTCACTACTCCACGATCAGTCGAATCGCATCGCTAGTCGAAGCCGAGCATAAGGTCGAAAGACAAGATCTGACTATTGAACTTGGAGGACATCGATGAAAAAGGATTTTGAGCTGGAACAGATCTCCTCTTCGGAGTGGACCCTCCCGCGCCACGGCGAGATGCGCGTTCCCGGAATGATAATTGCTGATCAGGGGACGATCGAGCAGCTCCAGGCTGACCTCGAGGGGGGGGCGGAGTGGAACGCGCTTGTGCAAGTTCGGAATGTCGCCTGCCTTCCCGGGATCGTCTCCGCCTCTCTTGCTTTGCCCGATGTCCACCCCGGCTACGGGTTCCCGATCGGCGGGGTGGCTGCGTTCGATATTGCAGAGGGAGTTGTAGTCGTCGGCGGGGTCGGTTTCGACATCAACTGCGGGGTGCGCTTGCTTGCCACTCCGCTCGACAGAGAGGAAATCTCCCCATTCCTCACAAAATTAGCCGATGACTTATACCGCATAGTCCCTGCCGGCCTCGGCTCGGAAGGGAAGCTCCGCCTCAGCGTACAGGAGATCGATCACCTCCTGCAAGAGGGCGCACGCGCGGTTGTAGAGCGCGGGTACGGGCTGGAGCGAGATCTTACGTTCATCGAAGAAGAAGGCCGGATCCCGGGCGCCGATCCATCCGCAGTCAGCCTCCTCGCCAAGCAGCGCCAGTTTCGCCAGGTAGGATCTCTCGGCTCAGGGAATCACTACCTGGAGGTGCAGACGGTCGAACGGGTCTTCGACGTAGAAGCAGCCGCAATCTATGGCCTTAGCGAAGGGCAGGTGGTTGTCTCCATCCATACCGGCTCGCGCGCCCTCGGTCACCAGATCGGCCAGGACTACCTGAAGGAGATGGCACGGGCGAGCGAGCGCTACCAGATTCCGATCCGCGAACGGGAACTCGTCTGCGCTCCGATTGAAAGCCCTGAAGGGAAGCGCTATTTAAGCGCGGTCGCCGGCGGGTCGAACTGCGCGTTCGCCAACCGCCAGGTGCTCGCCCACCTCACCCGTTCCATATTCACTGATCTCTTCAACCTTTCCGCCGACGAAGTGCGCACGGTCTACGACATCGGGCATAACAACGTCAAGGTCGAAGACCACCTCGTAAAGGGAGAGGAGCGGACGCTCCTCGTCCATCGCAAGGGATCGACCCGTGCGTTCGGTCCGGGACGAGAGGAGTCGCCCGTCCCCTATCGCCCTGTCGGTCACCCGATCCTTGTCGGGGGGACGATGGGAACGGCTTCCTACGTCATGCGTGGAACAGCGATGGGAATGGAGAAGACCTTCGGAAGCGGGATCCACGGAGCAGGGCGGGCCCTGTCACGTAAAAAGGCGGCGAAAAAGTATTGGGGGGAAGACGTAAAGGCATCGATGGCCGCTGACGGGATCACCCTCCGTACAAGAAGCATGCGCGGAGTCGCTGAGGAGGCACCGGGGGCATACAAAGACGTGGAGTGCGTTGTGCAGGCGGCTGTGGACGCGGGGATCAACCTCCCCGTGGCACGGCTGCGCCCGGTCATCGTTCTCAAGGGATGATCGGCAAGCCTGCCTGATCCCAGGCAGTTTGCGTGTAGTGTACGGCCAGGGGTCTTTATTCTGGTTCCCTCGTCGAACTCTGAGAAGAATCAAGAGCCGAACAGGGCTCAGCGGAGTCAGCGCCATAAGTTCTAAGAGGACCTGACCCATTGCTCCGCCTCCAGTTTGTCCACCCGCCCTCAAGCATTTTACCGCCTCGGGGGGGTGTAGTAAGTCCCCAATCGGCTACTACACCCCCCGAGCGGTGAAAACTTCTGTTCTGCGAGGAGAAGAGGTTTGTGCAACGGCCTGCCATGTGAGCCCCAAAGTCTGAGAAGACCAGGCAACAGGGATGCCTACGTTCAGTGCTGCTTCGTGAAGGGAATTTCCAGGTCCTTGCAGATCTTCCTCGCCAATTGGTCAGTGATCTCGGAATGGCGAGGAACTGACGACCGCTTGTTCTGCGATGGATTCCTCCACCAGGAATGGCGGCGTCCTTCCCGAATGAAAATAACACATCCCTGTGCACGGAGATGCTTCAGGAGTTGAGTGCGTCTCATACAGTGACGAGTTCTTCAGTGTAGCCGGACTCGGCTGCACGGATCGCATCTTGCCGATTGAACTCAAGCACTTCGGAGAGACTTGCCCTTAGGCTGGCAAGAAGCTTTTCCCGACTACGTTCTTGGCAGTTGACCCCGGGGACTTCCTCGATCCATCCGATCCACCAGTTGCCATCTTGCTTGGTTACCGCCGTGTACGTATTGGGCATAGTCAATCACCTCACGAGGAAAGGTACTACATCAGCCTTCTCCTGTCCACTCTTACTCTCTTGCACAAACGGGACGATATCGGTCGGTGGCACCTTGCCCCTGTCTCTACGCCGGATTTTCCACCGACAGAATCCTATTTGAGCTCTTTGTTGTGGAACATGTTCCTTTATAGGAAATCAGACTCCAGCAAGCACACGATTTCATCATAAGGAAACCAAGAATAAAGAATAACAGCTAGTAGCGTCAATGGCTGCCAGCTGCATCCACATTAATTGCACTACCTTAGGCTTTCCCTAAGACCTAGTACCTGCCACTTGTCTCCGATGAGGATTGAGGCCCGTGTCAACAGGACCGAGGTGAAAGGAACGAGGTTCAAGGAACGGTCGCGTTTCCATCCCAGGCTTTTTCCTAGTACCTAGTACCTAGTGCCTAGGCCGTGTTAACGAACCCTGGAAAATTTGGTAAAATACACCTCATGGTAGAAAAATATGG
>JAJOKK010000157.1 GCA_021129875.1 Candidatus Bipolaricaulota bacterium | reverse complement strand
CCCCCCGAGGCGGTAAAATGCTTGAAGCTAGGAGGGTGGCCTCCGGCCTTGCTTCGCAGCCGGGATTGAAGACGAGCAGTGGAAAGGGTTTACGCAACAGATTCATAACAGGAGGATGAAGATGCCTGAACTACCTGATCTGGAGACGTTGAAGGAGGTCCTAGGGCGACGGATCGTCAATCGCGAGATCGTCGCGGTGCGCGCTCTTCGACCGGGACTACTGCGGACAGCCGCACCACCGCTCGAGGCACTGATCGGTCAGGTGTTCACCGGTGTTGCGCGGCAGGGGAAGCACCTTATCCTCTCTGTTCACCAAGATCTCTATCTGATCGCTCACCTGATGCTCTCCGGCCGATTTGTCCTTTGTAAGAGCGCGACAAAGGAGACTAAGGCGACCGGTTTTACGATCACCTTTTCCGATGGGGAAGACCTACGGCTGATCGAGAACGGGCCGGTCAAGCTGGCAAGGGTACACGTTGTTTCCGATCCGATCGAGGTTGAAGCGATCGCTGCGACGGGGGCGGAGCCGCTCTCGCCGTTGTTCACTGTGGAGGCGCTTTCTGCTCTGGTCGCCGGGCGTCGCCGGCAGGTGAAGACGCTTCTCACCGACCAGAAGATGATCGCTGGTATAGGGAGCGCCTATGCTGATGAAATCCTCTTTTCCGCAAAACTTTCCCCGGTGCGCTATGTGAATACCCTTACTGAGGATGAGGTTGCGCGGCTGCACGCAGCGATTCGGACCACCTTACAAAACGCGATTGAGGAGATTCGTGCGTGCATCGGCGACAGCCTCTTCACCGACGAGATCCGCGATTTTCTGCAGATCTACAGGCACGCGGGAAAGCCGTGTCCGGTCTGCGGAGAGCGGATACGCGAGATCCGTTACGCCAGCCGCCGCACCCGCTACTGCCCGACCTGCCAGGTGGGCGGATGATCCTTCCCTGATCGTTGGGTGTGACAAAATACGCCCACGGTCATCGACGCTGAAGAGTGAACGGCCGGCTCAGAGGGCCTTGACAAAATCGATGGCCTGATCGATCTCCTCTTCGGTGTTGAAGAAGTGAACAGCGAAGCGCAGTCCGCCGCTCCGCGGCAGGGCCATGATCTTTTCCGTGGCGAGCTTCTCCTTCAGTTTTTTTGTCTCTTCCGGGCAGGAGAGATCGACCGGGATCTGCACAGAGACGATCCCTGATCGCTCTTTCGGGCCGGTCGGGGAGAGGATCACAACCCCTTTCCGGTTCGCTTGTTCGATGAAGTGTTCGACGAGATCATTGATCCGTGATTCGATCGCTTCGGTTCCCAGGTTTAGGAAATATTTAAGAGAGGAAACAAAACCTTTAAACAGAAGAGGGGAGAGCCCTTGTGCCTCGAACCGGCTTCCATCACCGGCCAGGGGCATATGTTCCATAGGATAGTCATCCCCCGAGACAAGGGCATTCCACACGATATCGTGTTCCGCCTGCGGGAGGTTGGTGTAATCGGCCGTCGGCGGTTGCAGACGATTGAGCAGATCTTTCCTCAGGTAGGAGAACCCGGTCCCTATCGGGCCGCACAACCATTTATACCCGCCGGTCGCTAGGAGGTCGATCCCCAGGTCCTGCACATCGATGTGTAAGACGCCGACCGATTGGATCGCATCTACGCAGATCACCCCTCCAACCGCATGGACAGCCGTGGCGAGTGCGGCTACGTCGTTCCGGTACCCGGTTCCGAATTCAACGTGGCTTACCGCGAGGACACGCGTCTTCCGGTCGATCGCTGCAATCAGCTCATCGCGTGGGACGACCCCGTCGCGCGAGCGGATGGTCCTCACCTCCAGTCGGTGACGGTCGGCTTGATAGAGCCACGGGAAGACGTTGGACGGATACTCGAGGTCGTTTAAGATGATGTTGTCACCACGCTTCCACTTGATTCCGCCGGCGATGATGTTGATTCCGGCCGAGGTGCTCATGGTGGGGATGATCTCATCTTCTGATGCGTGGATCAGTTCAGCGGCCAGACTACGTGCTTCCTGCTTGGGGTCTTCCTTCCACACAGTCTCGTCGAAGTCAACGCGCAGCTCTTTCCAGTAATGTTGCATTGCGACCATCGCTGTTCGCGGAAGCGGCCCTATCCCGGCCGATGCGAAGAAGAGCATTTTGTGTAGTGCTGGAAAATCATTTCGAATGCGTTCGATGTTGTACATATCGCCCTCCGTATGTTACTTTAACCTCATTCGACCGGATAGGCAAAGAGGACAACCTTGCGTAAAAGCATCTATGCCGCAGCCTATCGAGTGATTCGATGAATTTCAGCCGAAAGGTGGCGACCTACGGGCAGATAGCATGCCCAGTCGGGCTACCCTGCACCCCGCGCCAGGTCGGCTGGGCATTGGTCTCATGTGGCGGATCAATCTTACCGGCGCTGGCCGAGACTGCTGAGGTGAAGAAGGACGGGCCAGGTCCAGCATTTGCTTTTCGGTGGCGACCGGCGATACTTAAGTGCCCTGACAGCAGTGCCCTAACAACGGCCGACCGGCTTGGACAGGGAGGATTCGTCCGAACTTCACTCCCCTGGGGTATAGTGGAGATACTGAGAGGCATATGGCAAGGTCTGATTGCGATTACAGAGATAAGGGGATTAAGAATGTCCGATAGACTAAAGTTAGCGCTCTCTAACAGCTTGTATAAACAGGCGTGTGAACTGATTCCCGGCGGTATTTTGGGGATCAGGCGGCCGTATAATTTTGTTCCTGGCGAGTACCCGATCTTCTTCGAATCGGCGAAGGGCGGGCGGGTGATCGATGTAGACGGAAACGAGTATATCGATATGCTCTGCGCTTACGGTCCGATCATCATTGGGCACCGGGAAGAAGAGATTGACGATGCGGTCATCGAGCAGATCCGTAACAAAGGATTTTGCTTCTCCCTGACACAAAAGGTGCAGAACGATCTGGCCGAGAAGATGCGGCAGCTGATCCCCTGTGCGGAGAAATCGCTCTTCGTCAAGACCGGTTCCGACGCTACTACGGTGGCAATCCGCATCGCCCGCGCGTACACCGGGCGGAGCAAGGTGGCCCGTTGTGGCTACCATGGATGGCATGACTGGTGCGTCGAAGTTAAGGGTGGGATCCCGGGCAAGCTCTACGAAGATGTCCATGGATTTCGTTACAACGATCTGGAATCGCTGGAAGAGGTACTCAGTGTGCACGGGGCGGCGATGGCCGCGATCATCATCACCCCAGTCGGACACCAGTTGGCAGCAAAGGTGGAGGAACCCTCCCCTGGATTCCTGCAAGGGGTGCAATCGCTTGCGCGAAAATACGGGGCCGTTCTCATCTTCGATGAGATCAGAACCGGCTTCCGAGTCGACCTCGGCGGGGCGCAGGCGGTCTACGATGTCACCCCTGACCTAGCTCTCTTCGGCAAGGCAATGGCGAACGGCTACCCGATCAGCGCAGTGGTCGGCAGAGCGGAAGTCATGGACGTCGTTGTTGCCGAGGTCTTTATCAGCTCCACCTTCTTTCCCAACAGCCTCGCCCAAGTCGCCGCACTGAAGACGATCGAGATACTGGAGCGCGATAGCGTACTCACAAAATTGCGAGAGCGAGGGGGCGTGTTCTGTGCGCAGGTGCAGGATATCGTGCGCAACAGCGAGATCCCGTGCGAGCTCTCCGGCGCTCCATTGATGCCGTTCATCACGTTTGCTAAGGATGCAGAGAAGCGCTATAAACGGTTCAGAAACGAGTTTTATACGCAACTAATCCGCCGGGGCGTCTTCCTGCAACCGTATCATCATGGCTACATCGCCTACCGTCATACCGATGAAGACCTGCAGCACGCAGCAGCAGCGATTGAAGATGCTTTGGGGGTAGTGAGTGTAGTGAATGGTGAATGGTGAATGGTGAATGGTGAATGGTGAATG
>JAJOKK010000067.1 GCA_021129875.1 Candidatus Bipolaricaulota bacterium | reverse complement strand
AATCGGCTACTGCACCCCCCGAGACGGTGAAAGCTTCTGTTGGACCTCCGGTCTTACTTCGCAACCCATAAAGAGAAGAGGTTTGCGCAAGAACCTGTATGAGTTTACTGAAAGCTTACCGCAGATTTGTGCAGTCCATCGCATAAATCTTCTTTTGTGGTACGGGCTGTTCCATTCTTAATCCCTGAGGCCCTGATATCGGCCATTCCAGCCACCAAGGCCAGAGCATTGATCGGTGATCTTGATCAATGCTCTGATTCGTCATTCTGGTAGCAGCCAACGTTTTTGGCGCGGAGACCGCAGGTGGATCAGGCGTAGGTGGGCGTGCTCAGGGGAAGAGAGGAGGATGGGGTACTCTGTTCGTCGCCGACGGTAGGTCTTGAGCGTCCACAGGAAGATCGAATCGCGGCTGAAAAACTGTGCTCGCAGCCGCTCCTTGTTCCCGTTCCACAGCTCCTCACGGGTGAAAACCCTGTGCAGCGTGCGCCACGTGAGCCGGCGCAGGATGACGGGAAGGGTATAGTCGAGCCATACGATCGTATCTGCACGGGACCACACGATATCGCGCACCACGCTGTAGTTCCCATCACACACCCATGCCTTTCCGTGCAGCGCGCCGGCTACCCGCGTCTGGAAGATCTCGGTCGGGACCTCTTCCCACCGGGGCTCCCAGTGCAGCGCATCAAGCTCGACATGCGGGATATCAAGCCGCTGTGCCAACTCTTTGCCCAGGGTGGTCTTCCCTGATCCGCTCGTACCAATAATTGCGATCCGTCGGCCAAGGGAGAGGGACGGGGTCTTGCTCACCGGCCTGCGATCCGACCAGACCAGAGAGGGCATCGCTCATTCACGACCCACTGCCCGGCTGCGACCTCCCGTGATCGCCATCGCGCAGGTTCGCGGCCAGGAAAGCCCAGCAGTCGGCCTGCTCCTCGATCAGCTTGGCGATCGGTTTCCCCATTCCGTGACCGGCCTTGGTATCGATACTGATCAACACCGGGGCGTCCCCTTGTTGTACAGACTGCAAAGCAGCGGCGAATTTAAAGCTGTGGGCGGGGTAGACACGGTCGTCGTGATCCCCGGTCGTAACCAGGGTCGCTGGGTAGACCGTCCCCTGTTTCAGGTTGTGGTACGGGGAGTATGCGTGGAGGATCTCAAACGCTTGGCGATCGTCCGGCGAGCCGTAGTCTGATGTCCACGCCCAGCCGATGGTGAACTTGTGGAACCGCAACATGTCCAGCACTCCGACCCCAGGAAGGCAGGCAGCGAACAGGTCGGGCCGTTGCACCATGCAAGCGCCGACGAGCAGCCCCCCGTTGCTCCGTCCGCCGATCGCCAGCTTCGCCGGGGTGGTGATCCCGTTCTCTATCAACCATTCCCCTGCAGCGATGAAGTCGTCGAACACGTTCTGCTTGTTCAGCCTTGATCCGGCATCATGCCACGCCTTCCCGTACTCCCCTCCCCCGCGCAGGTTCGCCTGCGCATAGACGCCGCCCATCTCCATCCATACCAGGTTGGCCACGGAGAAGGACGGGGGGAGGGAGATGGCGAACCCGCCGTAACCATAGAGATACGTAGGGTGTGTTCCCTCCTGCAGGAGGCCCTTCTTGTAGGTCAAAAACATGGGTATGCGCGTCCCGTCCTTGCTCGTGTAGAAGACCTGATCGGTCGTATAGTCGGCGGGAGCGAACGCGACCTGCGGCGTGCGAAATACGGTGTTCTCGCCTGTCTGCAGGCTGTAACGATAGATCGTCCCCGGGGTGGTGAACCCGGTGAACCCGTAGAAGATCTCTTGATCGTCACGTCTTCCATTAAACTCGCTAATCGCCCCAAGACCGGGGAGCGTGATCTCCCCGCTGCTCTTCCCATCTTTATCAAAGATAAGGACGCGACTATGGGCGTCGTGAAGGTAGGCAGCGAAAAAACTCTCCCCGACAAGACGCACCCCCTGCAATGAATCGTCCCTCTCAGGGATGATCTCACGCCAATTTTCACGGTCGGGTTGGGTGTAGTCGATAGCGATCACCCTCCCCAGAGGGGCATCGAGATCGGTCATAAAGTAGAGGGTCGGACCATCGCTCTCGATGAATCTGTACTCTGCGTCAAACGCGGGAAGAAGCTCGATGAACGGACTCTCTTCATCCTGCAGGCACTTGATGAAGACTGCGTTCTCCCGCCGCGTCCCGTGATGAACAGAGAGGACGAGGATCTGTTTGTCATCGGTGATTTCCGCGTGAAAGAACCATTCCTTCTGGTCGGGGCGTGCGTAGATAAGACGATCCGCCGACTGCGGGGTGGAGAGGGCGTGGTAGTAGAGCTTCTGGTTGTAGTTCGCCTCCTGGTGGACCGCCCCTTCCGCCGGCGCATCGTAGCGGCAGTAGAAGAAACCATCACCGAACCAGGCGATGTTGGTGAATTTTGCCCACCTGAGGTGATCCTCCCTATCGCGCCCGCTCTCAACCTCACGAACGCGCCACTCCTGCCAGTCGGAGCCGGAGGAGGAGAGGCCGTATGCGAGCAAAGTCCCGTCATCATTGACCGCAATCCCGGTCAGGGCGATAGTCCCATCGTCCGCCAGCTCATTCGGGTCGAGGAGGATCTGGGGGTCATCATCAAGGGAAGCAGTCCGGTACAGAACCGGCTGATTCTGCAGGCCGTCGTTGCGGGTGAAGAAGAAACGGTCCCCTCGCCGGAACGGGACGCCGAACTTCTCATAGTTCCACAGCTCCTGCAGTCGCGCCCTGATCGCCTCCCTGGTGGGGATTGCCGCCAGGTAACGAGAAGCCACCTTATTCTGCGCCTCGATCCACTCCTTTGTCCGCTCGGAGTCGATCTCCTCCAACCAGCGGTACGGATCGGGAACGCGGACGCTGTGCAGAATGTCGATCTGATCCTCTGTCGGTGACTCAGGGTAGCTCAGTCTATCAGGGTGCATTCGGTCGATCACTCGTTCCTCCCTTATATCGATACTCGCATGACAGTAGCGCGGATAGAGAACATACGCGGTATCGGCTGCAAGGTCTTGCGAACCGCGCCCTATCTTCCTGCTCAAAAGACAACGGGTATTTGTACGCGTCCGTACTATATGAGAACTCGCGTCGGAATTCGAGCCTCAGACTTGTCTTGCGCAAGATGAGCATGAATCGAGGCCTGGAAACCACCGGCTTGCTTCTGGTATGCTGTTGGCATCAAAGGAGGGGATTTGCATGACCAAATGGAAGATCGGTCTTCTCGCTCTTATGGTGATGGGTTTAACCGGTTGTGCAGCGCGGAACTTGCAGCCGCCACTGCCGGACCCGACGTTGGAACTCTATCAGGAGACTGAAGGATGGGTAGAGGTTAGAGTGAGCGGCATCACTGCGCCCGGCTATAGAATTCATTGGGGTGAGAAGAGGGCTCATCCCGGATACTCGGACGTCCTCCTCGATCAGGAGATCTACGGGCACTTCTATCAGGAACCAGGCCAGTACACTATTACATTAATAGATAAACATAATCGAATTATCACCGTCGATCAAGCGCCGGTCATGGTCACGGTCACTGTGCGCGCAGTCAACTGCCATCTTGCCCTGATTGCTGTGGAAGGCCGTACGATAACTGTCCGCTACTTCGGTCGCGCTGGAGTTAGTTACTCAATCTCTTGGGGCGATGGGCATGGCGCTTCGATCATCGCATCGTACACCGGAACGGGAATTCTGACCCATACCTACAACGCTCCTGGGACCTATGCGGTCGGGATGGCAGAGATCTGGGCGCCGTTAGGGATCTTCTTCGAAGTAGAGATCGAATAAGAATGCAAGCGCAACAAGGAACGTGGAGCCGTTCTCTGCTGTAGTTCGTGCGGTTTCAGGCCTGTCCTTACAGGCTGTTGCATAACCCGCTTCTCCTTGCAGAACAGAAGCTTTCACCGTCTCGG
>JAJOKK010000036.1 GCA_021129875.1 Candidatus Bipolaricaulota bacterium | reverse complement strand
GATCTGCGCGGCAAGGTCGTCTTGCTCAACTTCTGGGCCAGTTGGTGCCGTCCATGCATCGCTAAGCTTCCGCTAATCCAACAACTTTATGAACAGTACGCTGCTGGTGGTCTAGTGATCATCGGGATAAATCTCGATCGGAGTGAGCGGATGATGGAGCGAATTCTGGAAGACTTTAACATCACTTTCCGCCAGATATTTGCGCAGGCAAAGGAGATCGCTGATCTATACGGGGTTGTCGGTATTCCAGAGACCTTCCTCATCGATCGTCAGGGGGTCGTGCGCTTTCTTAGTCTGCGTCATGAAGACTCACTACGCGCAGCGATCGCGCGACTCCTTGC
This sequence comes from Candidatus Bipolaricaulota bacterium, assembly GCA_021129875.1. GTDB lineage: Bacteria > Bipolaricaulota > Bipolaricaulia > UBA7950 > UBA9294 > JAJOKK01. The sequence goes on along the minus strand of JAJOKK010000036.1, from coordinate 3,576 downwards.
CGAACAGTGAAAACAGCATCAATAGTATAGTCAAGAGTCGGGTCTGCATGCACCGTCTATGACGTTCCCGTAGAGAGTTTTTCCCATTCGGCATACGTTTCACCTAACGTGCGGGTGAGGCGATGATGGCTCTTTCCAAGCTCCGCAATCTTCTCTCCATCACCGCACTCGCTTGCAACAACGATCTCTGCCTCGATCTGATGCAGTTTTTTCTCCATCTCTTCGATCGTCTTCTCGATAACGCTCACTGCTTCCACATGCCGCTTCAGCCCATACTTGTCGGCCTTCGCTTCGCGTGACCGCCCCTTCTTGGCGCGTGCCTGTTTAGTGAGCGACTGCTCGGTGGGTGATTGTGCAATACGCGTTCGCTCGGTGAGCGGTCCGGCGGCCTTTGTTGCATACCGGTCCTTGTACTCCTGATAGCCACATGCAAAAACCCGCAGCATCCCATTCTCGATATTCCACACCTGGGTCGTCACCGATTCGAGGAGGGCGCGGTCGTGGGAGACGAGGATGATCGTCCCTTCATAGTCGAGAAGGGCCTGTTCGAGGATCTCTTGGCTTACGATGTCGAGGTGGTTCGTCGGCTCATCGAAGAGGAGGAGGTTCCCCGCCATCAGAGATAGGGCGGCAAGGGCGACGCGGCTTCGTTCCCCACCGGAGAGAGCGCTCATCTTCTTCATCACGGTATCTCCGGAGAAGAGGAATCGTCCGAGGAGGCCGCGCGCCTGACCGATCGTAAGGTTGGAGCGGGACAGGATCGCATCGAGCACAGTACCCTTGCCGTGAAGCCCGGATTGATCCTGGGTGTATGTAACCGGCCGCACTCCGTGCCCCAGGCGGACCGTGCCCGCGAGTGGCGAGGCCTCGTCAATAATCGTCTTCAGCAGGGTTGTCTTCCCACACCCGTTCTCACCGATGATCGCCACCCGCTCCCCGCTGTAGAGTGTGAACTCGGGACAGGTGATGAGAGGTGTGTCGTACCCGATTACCAGGTTCTCGATCGTGAGCACCTTCTTCCCACTGACATCGCCGATGGGGATCGAAAGCGATATCTGTTTTGTCGTACCAGGCCGTTCGAGCAGATCCTTCTCGATCCGTTCGATCTTCCGCTCTCGATCCTTGGCCTGGCGGTATTTTTGCCCGGCGTGGTGGCGGCGGACGAACTCCTTATGGCGTTCGATAGTCGCTTGTTGGCGCTCGGCGAGTTCGCGTCGCCGATTCCTTTCCGCTTCGCGCAGCATGCGGGAACGGGTATACCCGCTGCGGTACATGGTGAGTTCCTCAAACGCGACCTCCCAGGTGTGGTTCGTCACGCGGTCGAGAAGGCGCCGGTCGTGCGAGACGAGGATGAGAGCGCCGGGAAACGCAATCAACGTCTCCTCCAGCCAGTCAAGTGCAGCAAAATCAAGGTGGTTCGTCGGCTCATCGAGCAAGAGCAGGTCGGCCTCTTCCAGGAGGACGCGGGCGAGCGCAGCGCGGGCCTCCTCACCGCCGGAGAGGAGGGAGGTTGGTTTGGAGAACTCCTCGGGCTGAAACCCGACTCCGGTGAGGACGGAACGGATCTTCGACTCAATCGTGTACCCATCCCGTCGTTCGAAGTCGTGCAACAGCTCGTCGTAACGATGAAGCACCTCGGGAGGACTCTCCGTTGTCATCACCTTCTCCAATTGGCGGAGTTCCCGTTCTATCTCAAGAAGCGCAGCAAATGGTCTGTGCATCGCCTGAATGAGGGACTCACCCTGTTCCAACCGTGTGACCTGCGGGAGGTAAGCGATGCGGGTCCCCTGTGCTCGATGGATCCCGCCTTTGGTCGCCTCCTCCCATTCGGCGATGATCGACAGCAAAGTCGACTTGCCGGTCCCATTCTCCCCGATAAGCGCAATCCGCTCCCCACGAGCGATCGCCACCGAGAACGGGGCGAACAGGGTCTGCATCCCAAAAGATTTTTCAAGCTGCTCAATCTGCAAGAGTGCCATAGTTGGCTAAAGATGGTACAGGAACGGACCGGCAAGGGAAAGGGGCAGACCTATCTCACGCAAGATGAGCATGAGATGGCCCTGGTACCGCCTGTATGCGCCCGAAGGACAGGCAGGCAAATGCGTGTGTCGAAATATGGGAGGCATGCTCTTGATGCTGACAGACGCACACGTGATGAGTATGGTGTCCCCGGGCATGTGATGGGAATCCTGTGCCACTTTAGTCGTGCGTATTCAGTAAAACCATCCCTGAACCGCGCCCAATGGAGGAAAGGACCACGGATGGAGACTAACACACACGGATTATTGCTGGAGTGCTGGCCAAGAGGCCGGCGCTAAGCCATGATCAGCGCCCACTCCCTCGGAAACGAAATCTATTCCTTGGAACCATGCACCAAACGAGCTAGTATGTATACAATCTAATACCGGTTAAAAGGGACTATTGGCCGATTGAACACACACACATTGACCAAGGAGCCTGAATGCCCAAGAAGGAAGCCACAGCCCGTATCAAGATCAATAGGCTACTCGAAGCTGCTGGCTGGCGTTTTTTTTCAGAAGGGAGAGCACCCGCCAACATCTACCTCGAACAGAGCATCACAACCAAATTACCTGATCTAGACACGCTTGGCAACAACTTTGAAAAGACCAGCAAGGGCTTCATCGACTTCCTGCTGCTCGACACCACAGGCTTCCCTCTCATCGTCCTTGAGGCTAAATCGGAAGACAAGAATCCGCGCATCGGCAAGGAACAGGCCCGCAGGTATGCCCACGTCATCGAGAGCAAGCAGTTCACTGACCTGGCCACCAACCCCGTCTTCTCCACCCGCGACTTCCGCGCTGTGCCAGAGAAGTACCGCTTCCTTATTCCCGAATATGTTAATGACTGCGTGTCCCTCACGATGTTTGTTAATATGGATGAACGGCGAGTCATTCAAGTTGAAGAAGGAAAGGGAGCGGATACGGTAGAGCAATTCGCACACGCCTTTCGGGAACACAACGGGGATACAGAAGCGGTGAAGAATATGTGCTGCGATATGTCGCCCTCATTCATCGCCGGGGTTGAGAAGCATATGCCGGAGGCAGCAATTACGTTAGACCTCCGGTCTTGCTTCGCAACCGATCGCTACCATGTGATGAAAGTGCTGAACGACGCGGTGGATAAGGTCCGCAGACAGGAGGCGAAGGAGCAAGAGATTCTGAAGAAGACGCGCTATCTCTGGTTGACGAATCGACCAAACCTGTCGGACAAACAGAGTACGCGCTTGAAGGGTATTTTGCCGATGACGAAGCTGAAATCACAAACAGTGAAAGCATACCATATCCGTAAAAATTTTCAGTTATTTTATGAGATAACAGACCCCCAGGTTACGGAAGCATACCTACAAAGCTGGTTCTGGCGGGCGACACAGGCAGGCGGCCCGGCTGCGGAGAAGTTCGCCTGGGAGGCCTGTGGCGGCACGGCGGATAGGGAGGCGGGGGAGTAAACAACCCCCCAGCAAGCTGGGGGGCATTGAAAGGCAAAAGCTACAGGTCCAAGCGGAGTTGATCCTTATGCTGCAATTTCATGTACCTCGTTGCCGGATCGAAAGCAACA
>JAJOKK010000115.1 GCA_021129875.1 Candidatus Bipolaricaulota bacterium | reverse complement strand
TGGCGATGGCTCCGGTGTGATCCTCAACTGATACCAGCGTGGATCCGAACGGTTTCATTAACCGCGCCGCCCATGACCCCACTTTGCCGAACCCTTGCACAAAATAGGTTGATGTTGACAGGTCGAATGATCGGTCTTGCGCCCACCGTTCGATGCAGTAGACCACTCCTTGTCCGGTGGCTTTGTTGCGGCCGACGCTGCCGCCGGCTTCCACTGGTTTGCCGGTAACTATATGGACGGATCGATGTCGCTCCTGCGGCGGAAGGGTGGAAAGGTAGGTGTCAAGGATCCAAGCCATCGTCTGCTCATTGGTGTTTACGTCAGACGCGGGGATGTCGTATTCGGGGCCGATGTTGTTTCCAAGTGCAAATGTGAACCGTCTTGTGATACGCTCGATTTCGGATTCGGAATAAAGGCCGGGATCGCACTGAATGCCGCCCTTGGCGCCGCCGAAAGGAATGTCGACAATGGCCGTCTTCCATGTCATCCAAGTGGCCAGAGCACGCACTTCGTTGATGTCCACCGACGGGTGGAAGCGAAGGCCGCCTTTAAACGGCCCCAGTATGTTGTTGTGCTGCACACGGTATCCGGCAAACATCTCGATGCGTCCGTCATCCATCTTGACGGGAAAATTGGTGACAACTTCATTCATGGGAACAGCGAGAATCTTGCGAATCGATGGGTCCAATTTCATACGCTCGGCCGCGCGGTCGAACTGTCGAGCAACCGTTTGGTAAATACTTGGTTTTGAACCTGTTCCTGTCATGTAACCCTCCTATGGGTCATAGATTGCACCAGCAACATATCCGTGTGCTCATTTAGGGGAGGTATTCACTCTTGGTGTTTTTCATCTCGGTAATGTCGTTCATAATAACACTTATGGTAGAACAGTGCAGCCACAAGAAGACTATCGCCTCTCTGCGTTTGCACGCATAAGCGGCCTGGTAGATTCGCTCGTTGACAGCTACCCTTTTTAGATGCCTGAAAGCAGCTCAGTTTGCGGTCGGTCGAGCAGCCAGCCGTTCCTTCCGTGGAATCTCCGTTGTTTTACCCCTGCTCTTTGAGCAGGGGGCACTCGTCCTGCAACGTGATCCGCTCCCGGAATATCTCAACCTTGGGGATCATCTATTTGGTATTACAGCGACGTGTTCTCTTCTAGCGGCAAGGGCTAGGTGCAAATCAGCTGCGACAGACAGGTAGGTCAGTCGGCGCTCTTCTTTTTTACATCTACGATCTCCATCCCGTTGTAGTATCCACAGTGCAGACACATGCGGTGAGGAAGCTTGATCTCGTGGCAATGCGGGCATTCACTCGTTGTCGGGGAGGCCATCGCCTGGTGTGATCGTCTCATGCGCACTTTCGACCGAGACGTTCGATATTTGGGTACAGCCATATCTTCTCCTCATAAAGCTTGGTTATTAGATCCGTTGCGAGACTGAATGTTAGCCGCCCGCACGGGACTGCGCAAGGTCAATGACGAACGTCACCGGACCGTCGTTCACCAGCTCGACCGCCATCTTCGCCCCGAAACGACCGGTCTGGATAGACAGTTCCTCCGCCCTGAGCGTCTCGATAAAGGCATCGAACAAGGGAGAGGCTTTCTCCGGCGGGGCCGCATGGGCGAAACTCGGGCGACGACCTTTCCGCGTATCGCCGTACAAGGTAAATTGGGGGATAGCCAGGATCTCGCCGCCGATCTCATGCAGGGAACGGTTCATCTTTCCTTGATCATCCTCGAAAATACGAAGTCCACCGATTTTGCTCGCTACACGGGGAAAGTCATCTGCGTGATCCTGGTTGGAGATCCCGATGAGTAGGACAACTCCACGTTCGATCGCAGCGATCACCTGCCCGTCAATACGAACAGCAGCCCGGCTCACCCTTTGCAGCACGATTCTCATCGTCAGCCTTTACGATGCAGGTTCTCGGCGTACTCGATCACCCGTTCCATGTCCTCGTCGGCAAGCGACGCAACCCTTGCCAGCAACCGCAGTTCGAGTTGATCGCGGGTTATCTTCGCCTGGATACGGTTGCGAAAGGCTAGTTTGACAAGCCGTGGCGCCCGTCTGTTCGTTTTGCTGTCAACAAAGTTAACCCGCCAGTGCGGAAACTCGTTCAACGCCTCTTTGGCCTCTTCCAGAAGGCGGTTTAGGCGAGGTTCACGTGTTTGGAAGACCCCGATCATATGATTCACCAACCGCTGGTCACTGCTAAACAGGATGATCGACTGCGGTGAGTATGCGAGAGCGTATCGCGCCCCTTCGATCAGTGCGCGGTACCGGGCGATTTGCGAGGTTGTTCTTCCGATAAGGTGGGAGATTTCCTCAACAACGTTCCCCTCCTTGTCGGTGATAACAATCCCTATCCCGGCTTCACCGGGTTCTCCCTCAGCCTTCCCGTCGATATATACGAATAGCTTATCCATAGCTGCAAGTGGGCCCACCAGGATTCGAACCTGGGACCGACCGGTTATGAGCCGGTTGCTCTGCCGCTGAGCTATGGGCCCGTCCTCTTCTTCCCGGTGAGGATAATTCAGAAGACTGCCCCCTGTCAAGGGGAAAACTTATTCTCCCCAAAATACGGTCTTTTTCGTTTCGCAGTAAGCATTCAGTAAACCCATACTGGCTGGAATGCGGCAGGCCTTGCCTAGAACCACGGAGTGACACTGATAGACACAGAATAGAGAACATCACTCGTTACTCCGGCCTCTTGGCGGGCACTCCAGCAATAATCCGTGTATGTCAGCCTCCATCCGTGGTCCTTTCCTCCCTCGGATACGCTTCAGGGACGGGTTTATCTGAATACGTACATCCTGCCTGATGCGCGACGACAGAGGGTACAAGCCGGCGCAGGCCACCTGACAAGCCGGCTTTAGTATCGTTCCCAATGGACCTTCTGCTCGTCGTATTGAGTCCGCGCCGCCTTCTCCTCGGCAGGGATGCCGATCGGGATCAGGGCGAATGCGTACTGATCGTGCGGTAGATTCACAAGACCCTGTATCTTGGCCTGCCGCGAGTCGTCTATCCCGCACCACGTAGCTCCCAACCCCAGGTGCGCTACGGCGAGCAACAGGTTCTGCGTGGCCGCGGCCATGTCCTGGTCGAACCATTTTACCCCTTCTTTCCTTCCGAACAGGATAATCACCGCACCGGCATCGACCCCGAACCCGGCGTAGGGGTGCGCCTTGCACAGGGAGACGATCTTCTCCTTCTCCGTGATGATGAGGAACCGCCACGGCTGGCGGTCGTTCGCCGATGGTGCAGCCATCGCCGCCTGCAGGACTATTTCCAGCTTCTCCCGACTGACCGGCCCTCCGGTGAACCGCCTGATCGAACGCCGGGCCGTGATGAATTCCAGAACGTGCTCGTGCATGCTCTATTCCTCCTTAGACTGTACTGTGCCCGGATCGAACGGGCCGCCCCTCCTCACTGAGCATCGTCAGTATACCCCGCTTGCTTCCGGCAACGAAAGGATCCCTCTACGATCGAGATCGCCCGCGTGAGAGCATCCGGTCGCCCACTTGTGCTTGACAATCAACGCCAGCTGTGTTAGGGTGAATAATCTGAACAGAAGGGGTGGTCATGATGAAAAGAAATCGCCGAATTAGACCGTTCGCCGTTCCCGCGGTGAAAGACCCCAATCGCATCAGTCGCTGTCTCTGCATCGGTAATGCCAACGCCCTATAACGGGCGCTCATCTGCGATTACCTAGTTACTATTTCTCTTCCAGTATTAACCTTGTATCTGCCTATTGGCAAGGAGAACCCGATGCGTATTTGTACAGATAGTGAACGTGTTTCTGTGTTGAAGATAAAGAGCGAGATCGTGCGTGCGGCCGGAGCGTACCTGCGGGAGCAGGGGTTCATCGAGATCCTTCCGGTGATCCTCTCTCCGGTGACCGACCCCCTCTCTCACGAGACGTATGACGGAGCGAT
>JAJOKK010000136.1 GCA_021129875.1 Candidatus Bipolaricaulota bacterium | reverse complement strand
GGTCCGTGGTTCATGGTCCGTGGTTCATGGTCCGTGGTCCATGGTCCAAGGTCCAAAGCCCAAAGCCCAACGAACCCCACGAACTCAATAAACCCAACGAACTCAATAAACCCAACGAACGCCATGAACCCAACAAACCTTGCTAATCGTGTCATTAATCGTGTCATTCACACTTGAATCGTGTCATCGGGCCGTATAGTAGACCGATCGTCCCTGACCATGTTTCTCGATAAAGCCTTTCTCCAAAAGCCCGTTCAAATCCCGATAGACTGTCTTATTTGAGACATCGAACAGATCTCGATACTTGCGGTTCGTCATCGTTTCTTTAACGTTCACCAGCAGCACTAGTGTTTGGATCTGCCGCTCATTCAAGCCAAGCTCCCGGAGATCTTGCCCCTTCGCATCAGGGATCAACTCAAGGATCCTCTCGCCGGGACCATAGAACGTGACCTTGAACAACTGGGATCGCTCTTGAAATTCGGGCTCTTCCAGCCCATGTTCTATCAACAGGTTCCGCATTCGCTGGATACCGGTACCCAACTTTTCGATCAGGCCCGTGCGCAGAACCAGATCCGTCACCAAGTTGTTCCGCGGCACGCTCATCTCCCCCAAGGTCTCTAGCGTCACCCCTTTGGGGAGGGAGCCCGGCGAGATTACCTCGATGCGATCGTTGAAGATGTTCACGTGGACCGGGGCGGTGGCGATGAAATAGTCTCGATGCATCACTGCGTTCAGGATCGCCTCGCGAACTGCTTCATAAGGATACTCGGTCTTGTCGATTCGCTGGAATCCGATGATCTTGGCCGCTGTTCGGGTATTCTTACGGACGAATTGCAGTGCGTTATCTACGTTCGCGAGCAGGTCGTCTTGATAGTCGGCCCGATCGATGATCCCAGCAGTCTTCCCCGATCCCGCGAAGCGGGCGCAGGTGATCTTATTATTGGGAATGAATCGTGCGGGCTCTCTCGCAAAGAGCATCACCCCTGCATTCTTAAAGAGCAGCGGCGCATTGCGCTCGGCAACGGTAAGGTTCACTAGGGCCTTTTCGGGAGCAGTGTCGGTCTGCACTCCGATTCGCTCAAGGTAAGCTTGCAGGTGGGCAGAGCTGAAATCAGTCGGATATTCGAACCGGCGGTTGATCTGTTCGTCGAAGCGGACCATCCCCTCGCCGATGGCGAAGTCCATGATCTGATCGCGCAGCAGCTTTTGGGTATTAGGGCCTTGGCGCATGTAGAAACCGGACGAACAGCGATAAGGTTTGTCGATCCCTTCATTGACATGCACTACCAGCACATTGTCAATTTCCTCGACTCGTTCAAAGCGGATTTCGATGGGCGGATCACAATTGCGGGCGATATCGCGAATGGAGGATTTCAACCGATTGGTGGCGGCGATCCCTACGATCCGGTTGTCGTCGTCGATGCCGAGAAAGATGCGGCCTCCCTGTGCGTTGGCAAAGGCCGCCATCTCACGATCCAGACCGCTGGAACGCTCCTTAAACTCGATCTTATAGCCTTCACCCTCTTGCAGGATGAATCGTAGATCTTCCCTGTCCATCTCCCTCCGGTCACTTCCTGGTCGTAATTCCCATTTGAGGTTACCAAAAATCCTGTCTCAAGCAACAGCTTCCAGAATACTTCTATTTACGATGCTATCTTTTTGCGAATCAATAGCCCATCTCCGAGTTTTCAGACAACTCAACGAACGTGTCTTTCAGTCCTCCATATCTTCACTGTCTGGTCGTCCTTAACCCAACACCCAACACTTAAAACCCAACACTGCTCCTCAAACCGCTCCTCGTCCTTCATTCATGAACCCAACAAATCGCGTCATCGGTCCGTGGTTCATGGTCCGTGGTCCGTGGTTCATGGTCCGTGGTCCATAGTCCAAGGTTTATAGTCCTAACCCAACAAACTCATCTTTCAGACCCGCGTGTCTTCACTGTTTTGGTCGTTTTTAACCCAACACCCAACACTCAAAACCCAACACTGCTCCTCAAACCGCTCCTCGCCCTTCATTCACGAACCCAGCTAATCGCGTCATTCCCGCGCTAATCGTGTCATCGGTCCGTGGTCCATAGTCCAAGGTCCAAAGCCCAACAAACCCTACGAACTCAACAAACCCTACGAACTCAACGAACGCCACGAACTCAACAAACCCCACGAACTCAACAAACCCCACGAACCCAACGAACCCAACGAACTCAACAAACCCTACAAACTCTACGAACCCTCTAAATTAGGTAAACTTGCTGCGGCGATTGCCTGTCCGACTCGGCGGCTCTTCTCATCCGGCAGGTGGAGTTCAATCCGCTCGTTCAGTTCAGGGAACTCGGTTCGCAAAACCGTATTGGCGCGCTCCATGATCAGTTCTCCACCCCTCCCCGAGGTGCAACGGCCGAGGATGAGCAGATGGTCTATCTCGTAAAAGCTCGCGTAGTGAGCGATCGCATAGCCAAGATAGACGCCGATGCTCTGCCAGATCTTCGCTGCGCGTTCTTCTCCTCTCTTGAGACTCTCCTGGACGAACCTTAACCGATCGGCCGGGGTGAGGCCTTGTGGTATCACTATCCCGGCTTGGGGCGCGAGGCGGAAGATTGCTTGTTGGGAGAGGTACTGCACGCCGCACCCGCGATCGCCCGACCACTCGTCAAGCGGCGCTTGTGGGCTGTAATCGATCGGAGAGAACGCCAGCTCATTCAACTGACCAGTGATCGTCCCTGTTGGCGATACATAACCGGCAGCCTCACTCGAACCGAGCGCGATCCCGAGAATTCCGTTTGCTTCCAGCGACATCGCACCGGCGAGTGCGGCCACATCGCCGTCGTTCACGATCACCAACGGCGCCCCCATTTCGTCGCTGATACGTGTGAAAAGATTCCGCACCAGGGTGTAGCGCTCTGCAGGGACGGCGCGAAAGAGCGATGCGACCCGGACTCGATTGTCGACATATACCCCGGCCGCACTCCCGCCGATCGCATCGACCCGCGGCAGGAATGACGCCGCCTTGCGCAGGCCGGCGATGATCTCGCGGTAGTGATAGTCAGGGTCGGACTGCACACCCGGCTCCCACACGACCTCCTCGCTGAAGACAACCTTTCCGTCGATCACCGCGGCAACCTTGCGATCGGAAGCGCCGAGGTCGAACCCGATGCGGCAGCCGCCCAGATGGCGGCCGAGCGTCGAGTCGCTCTCCTTCTCTGCCGGAAGATCAGTGATGGCGCAGGGAAGGACAGTGAACGGCCGCTCGTAGACCTCCGTACCCATGAATCGGCAATCGAACGCGCGCGTGCCGGTGGGAGAATAGCATTCCCTGATCCATTCGCCGATCCGTTTAGGACCGCCGACGTACGCCCGCCAGCCGCCGCACTGCCAGAGGAGGAACTTGAAGAGCCGCTCGGCATAGGCGAGATTTGCGGTAACGAACGGATGGTCCTCTGGAAAAACGCGTGTCTCATAGCGCGCGACTGCTCCATCCGCACGTTCGAGCGCGAAGACGAGCGGCAGACCGCTCCCGGCCTCCGCGACCGCGTGTTTAAACGCGCTGTCGGCGAGCACCGCCGGGCGGAACCCTCTATCGAGTGGCGGCAGGATCGCGGGTATTGCGAAGTTAACGCCTGGTTTCATGCTCGCCCTCCCGATAATCTGGGCCAGGGCGGAACGGCGGGTGAGCTGTAACTCCTGCTGCGATAAGCCGTTTCACGGTATAAAAGATCGACTACAAACGCCATATTACACCACTCCCCTTCCTTGATTCGCGATCCGCTCTGCTTTTACCCAAGGCCGTCCCGTCTCGGTTGTCCAAAACACTTGACTTTTCTGTCGCGCCTCGCTAGAATGGTACAGATGATATGACGTATAAGCAAGTAACGACACTAGGGAGCTTGGATCGGCAGAGCCCGATCCCATTGTACTACCAGCTGAAGGAGATCCTTCGCTCGTGGATCACCTCGGGAAAGTTCGATTCCGACGGGTGTTTCCCGTCCGAGCGCGAGCTACAGGAGCGCTACG
>JAJOKK010000107.1 GCA_021129875.1 Candidatus Bipolaricaulota bacterium | reverse complement strand
CCTGGTTGGAAATTACGCCCGCCGGTGGCGAATCGAGAACGGTATCGCCGAGGCGGTCAAGTTCTTTCACCTCAATGCGCTCTCCTCGCCAATTCTCGTGAAGGTGCAGTTTGATTTGGCGTTGACGCTGATTGCCGACACCCTGTACAGCATGTTGGCCCAGAAGCTGCGTGGATTTGAGCGTTGCGATGCCCCCAAGCTGTATCGCGACTTTGTCCGCGGGAAGGGGGAGATCAAGGTGCAAGGCGGTACGGTTACGGTGACCTACCCGAAGCAGGCGCACAACCCGATCCTGCGGAAGGTCCAGTGGCAGCACCTTCCGCAACAACTGCCCGGTCTCGAGGGAGCTAACCTAGACCTACGCTTCCGGTAGGAGGACAAGAGGATATCGATGTGACGGTTATACCCGTGCGAAAATCGGTGGTTAGGCAGGGCCATTCATACCATCAATCCGAAGACACGGCCTTGCATTTCCGGAGGAACCGTGCTTTGCATGATGGCGGGGGATTTGGCGTCGGGTACAAGCCCCGACAATCAGCGTCCTAATCAGTTGCGCTCTCGACAACAACGGTGGTCTCTATCCCCTCGCTCCCAGGGTGGTCCTCCTCGATATGGAGGATCGCCGGGAAGAAGAGGAAGGATACAGCGACCAGCAGGCAGAGGATCCCTCCGATCACGTACCAGATCTGGATCCCGAAGCGATCGCTCACCGGTCCGGCAATGGCCAGGCCGAGCGGCGCAGTAACCGAGACCAGACTCCCGAGCAGGGCGAAGACGCGTCCCTGCATCCCCGGTGGGACCGTGCTCTGGAAGACCGCCATGATCGGACCGTCGAAGAACGGGTTCATCAGTCCGACGACGAACATGGCGGCAATGGCGAACACGAACAGGTGAACCGGAACCAGACCGACCGCGAGAACACCGATCCCCACGCCGATAAGCCCCAACGATATGGTGTAGACCTTGCGCTTGAATCCGCCCCATGCGCTTAAGATCAACCCACCGAGGAGCAGGCCCACCCCTATCGCTGCCTGCAGCAGGGCGAGTGCGGCGGCATCACCGCCGAAGTGTTCGTATACCAGAAGGGGCATCAGCGCAAACGCCGGTGAGATGATGCCCGCAATGAGCATCGTTCCCCCAATCAGTGCCAGCGCCCCGGGCCAGCCGCGCAGATAGCGCAGCCCTTCAAGCAGATCAGACCACACGGATGAGCGCTTCTTTGTAGCGCCGTTCGTGGCAGTCGGCTGAGGAATGGCAAGAAAGAGAAGCGGGGCGACCGCAAACAGGGCGGTCCCCGCATCGACGAGCATCACCCCATGCAACGGGAGGAGAACCAGCAGGAGCGCACCCAACGGCGGTCCGATGATTGCCAACGCGCCGTTCATCATTTGGTTGATGCCGGCGACGCGCGTGAGGTGCTTCCCCGGGACCAGCAGCGTGGTCGAGGCAGCCATCGCCGGCCAGTGGACCCCACCACCCAATGAGCGGGCGAGGATGACGATATAGACGTGCCAGATCTGCATCATGTCGGTGAAGAAGAGGTAGGCCAGCCAGAGCGAGATCAGGGCGATGAAGCTGTCGGCGATCATCATCACCCGCCGCCTGTTCCAGCGGTCGATATAGGCACCGGCAAGTGGTCCGAGCAGGATCTGGGGAAAGAGAGCCACCATTGTCGCTGTGGCGAGGACAGTCGCCGATCCGGTGGTCGTGGTCAGCCACCACACAAGTGCGAACTGGGCCGCTCTGCTGCCGATCAGCGACAGCTGTTGCCCGGTCCAGATAGTGAAGAAACGGATCTTCCAACCCGATGTGTTCTCTCTCATTCTTTTCTCCTTAACTATTGAAGTTTCGATCGCAATCCTCAGTTCGCAAATAGCTGATCTTGTTACCAGCGAACCATCCAACCCCGCTGCCAACACAAGGCTCACTGCCCGCGTTCCACCGAAGCTGGCTGCAGCTTCCCAAATGATTGAAACAAAAAAACAGCGAGGATCCGAAATCGGAGACTAGTCTCCCAAGCATCAGGAGCAGAAGATTCCGGTTTCCGACAAGCAGCCGCATAGCTTTCGAGGGGCCCATGTTTCGCTTTTGCCTCCGTCACTTGGAGTTGTCGATTGCTTCATAAACCTCTTCCCTGAAACGATACAGCGTACTATCCGGAAGAGGAGATATTGTCGGACGCGAGAAGTTGAAAGCCTCGAGAGGAATCCCTCCAGGGTTGTATCCCAACTCGTCCGCAAGCTCGAAGAGGTCAGTACCAGGAAGGGGTGTGGCGAAGGTAACTGATGCTCCATCAATGGGAAGGCTCTTCAGCAGCGTGATGGTCTCCCGTATATTCTCTTCTGTTTCCCATGGGAACCCGAGGATGACCCCTATCGACACTTTGATGCCATGCGCATTTAGTATTGTAATAACCTCTCTGATGTGTTCGACGGTGTGTCCCTTTCTAATTTCCTTCAATGTCCTCGGACTTCCTGATTCAATGCCAACGAAAACTCCCGCACAGCCCGCGAGCTTCATCGCCGAGACCATCTTTTCATCCTTCAAATCTAGCACTCTGCTGCAGCAATCCCAAGGAATCGCATGATCCATTTGTTGCATGCTCTCACAGATCTGGAAAACACGACTGCGATCCGCCGTGAACGTGTCATCCACAATCGTCAGCTGCCTAGACATCCCTTGCGTCACCAAAATCTCTGTAATCGATTTAATCTCGTCAACCACGTTCTGCGCAGATCGCTGCCGATAGTTGCCTGAGTAGAGACGCTGAACACTGCAGAACGAGCAATTCGACGGACAGCCGCGAGACGTCACAAGTCCTACAGTTGTGTATGACCCTAGGTTGGTAATAAGTGTGTAGTCGGGAAACGGCACAGTGTCCAGGTCGTAGACAAGAGTGCTATTACCAGTGGTAGTTAGCATCCCCCGGGAATCCCTGATTAGCAGCCCTGGGATGGTGTAAAGACAGTCACTCTTGCGCTGTCTCATCTCTAGAAACGAGGTAAGAGTTTGCTCCCCTTCGCCAATCACGCACATATCGAAATGTGAATCCTCGAGTTCACGTCTCGGAAGAAACGTCGTCGCAGGCCCCCCAACAATGACCAGGATATTGCTGTCGGTTGCTTTAGCAAGTTCCGCAATTTTGCAGGCCTCCGTGAAGTTCGTTGGAAGAACTGTGATCCCAATAATATCAGGCTGGAACTCCTGATGTGAGCGACTATACATTCGGCCTTCTGCTTTAGCAGGTCAAGATCCACGATCCTCGTTTCATACCCCACCCCTGATGCGATTGTTGCGAGTAGAACAGGGGCGATCTGTGGATGTCGGGATGGCGAGCAATTGAACCCTGCTGGAAATACGAACATCATCCTTGGCTTTTGGCTAGATCTCACGTCTTCGCGCATTTGTTCCTCCTATCGGAGCCGGATCCCGTGGGTTCCAGCTCCGAGTTCGTAATCTCCGTCGACAGATTCTCCCAAGTAAGAGAACAGGCCAACCGCTGCCATTCGTGTAGCCGCTTATGCTCACTGCTGGGACACAAGCTTGGGACAGAGAAGTCATAGCTCCGCATGTCGTGTACCTCGAGCCCTTGTGTTGCATGTTCTTCGTATAGATCGGTTCCTGGAAGCGGTGTTGCAAACGAGCATGAAACGTGATCAAGTCGCAGGTCCCTCAGGAGATCGAGCGTCTCCCTGATCTCCGATTCCGTCTCTTCCATGAATCCGATCATCACGCTGCCGATGACTCTCATTCCGGATTCCCGTATGTTTCGCACGGCTCCTGCAATCATGTCAGGGGTTGTCCCTTTTCGCAGGAGATGAAGGATCCTCTGGCTCGCAGACTCAATCCCTAGGAAAACCGATGTGCAACCCGATTCTTTCATTATCGCAAGAAGGGAGCGATCCTGCGCGTCCTGTGCCCGCGTAGCGCATTGCCATCGCAGTCGCTCTCTCGCTTCTTGAAGCCCTCGACAGATTGCCACCACGCGATTGGAATTTGTCAATGACTTTGAGACACCCACCGGCTGAATTTAGTGTAGT
>JAJOKK010000110.1 GCA_021129875.1 Candidatus Bipolaricaulota bacterium | reverse complement strand
TGGAGTGCCGGCCAAGAGGCCGGAGTGATGAGTAATGAGTGAAGAGTGAAGAGTAAAGAGGGATGTTCTCTATTCTCTGTTCTCTATTCTGTGTCGATCGGTGTCAATCTGTGGTTCTAGGTCTGCCACATTTCAGCCAGTATGGGCTTACTGAATGCTTACCACTGTGGAGGATGTGCACGCACGGCTCAACGAGAAGATGGCGAACACGTTCCATGACGTTCACCGGATGGCCGAGGAGAACGGCGTGAATAACCGTACCGCGGCATACATGGTTCGCGGTCCAGCGGGTCGCTGAAGTTATGCACCTGCGTGGTTGGGTCTAGATTTTTCGCCGCGGTCGCCGCTTAGCGCAGAGAGAGGACCTTGCCTGGTCATTCCTTTGTTGCTAATTGATTAACCGTCAGGAAGATTACAAATCCTCTAAAATCTTGAGAATAGAGCCGGTGCGGGAATCGCCCGGGCTACGCAGTATAATCGCCGAAAGAGCAGGGAGGGGATAAGCGTGGTGGCGTACCTGGGGAGACGGTTTATCGGGCTTGTTATAACGCTTATCCTGATCTCCATTGCTGTCTTTGCAGTTCTCCACGTCCTCCCCGGCGACCCAGCGCAGATTGTCCTCGGGATCGACGCCGATCCGGCGGTCCATGAAGCGACACGGGTCCGCCTCGGGCTAGATCGCCCGGCGATCACGCGGTACATCGATTGGCTGCGCGGGGCGCTGCGCGGCGATCTTGGCACCTCCCTCCACCACGGCCTGCCGGTCTCTTCTCAAATCTGGTCGGGGCTTACTGTAACGATCCCGTTGACCGGAATGGCGATAGTACTCGCCCTAATCATCGCCGTCCCACTCGGTGCGTTCACCGCTACCCACCATGACCGTGCCGGAGACCACCTCGGTCGAGTCCTAGTGCAGATCGGGATGATCATCCCTGAATTCCTGCTCGGGCTCCTCCTTATCCTTTGCTTTGCCGTATGGCTCCGTCTGTTGCCGGCGGGGGGATTTCCTGGTTGGGGGGAGGGTGTCGGCGCGGTGAGTGCCCTTCTTCTCCCGGCGATCGCTCTCACCCTTCCCCGCGCTGCGATCCTTGCCCGCATGGCACGCGCCTCCTTCCTCGAGGTCCTCAACGAGGGGTACATCAGGGCCGCCTATGGCAAGGGGCTATCGAACAGAAGCGTTCTCTACAAACACGCGCTGCGGAACGCGCTCGTCGCGCTCCTTACCCTTACCGGACTCCTGCTCGCGCAGCTGATCGCGGGGAGTATCATCATCGAGAATGTCTTTTCCCTGCGCGGGGTCGGCCGGCTCGCTTTTCAGGCGATTGCGGCTCGCGATCTCCCACTCGTACAAGGGTCGGTTGTTGTGATTGCTTTCTTGATCGCCGGTGTGAATTTTGCAGTTGATTTGCTCTACGGTCTTCTCGATCCACGTATCCGGTATCAGTGATCGATAGTAAAGAACCCTGCAGCAAGCTGGGGGGCTGTGCAAGGCCAAAGCTACAGGTCCAAGCGGAGGATTCGTATGAAGCAAAGATCTTCTTTCAGGAAGGACAACCTCAAGAGGTACAACCTCAGTCTGGTCGTCGGCGGAGGGGTTGTCGCTCTTCTCCTCGCAACGGCGCTCATCGGTGCTTTCTACACCCCGCATCCCCCTGCGCGCCAGAACATTCCAGCGCGCCTCTCCCCTCCCTCCTCTGCGCACCTCTTCGGCACGGACCACCTGGGGCGGGACACGCTCAGCCGGCTGATGGAGGGAGCGGGCAACTCGCTTTTGGTCGCGTTCCTTGCTGTGGGAGCGGGGGCGTTCATCGGAATTGCTGTGGGGATGGCATCCGGTATGCTCAGTTCGTGGATCGATGAGCCGCTGATGCGAGCGACTGACTTCATCATGGGATTCCCGATCGTCCTCCTTGCGATCCTGCTCACCACGATTTTAGGTAAGGGGATGCGCAACAGCATGATCGCGATCGCCGTGGCCAATATCCCGGTATTTGCTCGGCTTGTACGAGGGAACCTGCTTTCCTTACGGGAGAGGGAGTTTGTTGTCGCCGCACGGGCGAGCGGGAACTCCACCGGCCGGATCCTCCTGATCCACCTGCTGCCCAACCTGCTGTCGCCGCTGATCATTCAGGGGACGGTCAGCCTGGGGACGGCGCTCCTCGCCGATGCTGGCCTGAGCTATCTCGGTCTCGGGGTCCAGCCGCCGCACGCCTCGTGGGGGCGGATGATCTACGAGGCGCGGCTGTTCTTATTTCTGCGACAGGGACCCTGGCTCACCGTCTTCCCCGGAGGGATGATCGCCCTTGCTATCCTCGGGTTTAACCTTCTCGGAGACGGGCTGCGCGACCGTCTCGACCCGCACTCCTCATACCGGCTTAGGGCGACCAGAAGAGCGTGGTCACGTTAATAAGGTAGATCGGGTAGAGGCGGAGCCCGGCGAGGTTCTCATTCATAATGAAGATCTGGTAGGGGTCCTGGATAAAGAAGTTCACCGCTTCCGCAGCGATGATCGTCTGCACTTCGGCGTAGATCTCGCGGCGACGAGATCGATCGAACGTTGTTCGGCCCTCGGCAAGCAGGTCGTTCAGGTGGAGGTTCTCCCACCCGCGCCGGAAATAGAACCCCTCACTCCCGGCCCCATAGTGCAACATCATCGCCCCAGGGTCGAGCCTTCCGGGGTGTCCGATCACTGTCAGATCGTAGTCGGCCTGGGCGAAGACGCGGGAGAGCCAGACCCCCCACTCAACAAGCTCGATCTCAAGCTCGATACCCACGCGGGAGAGCTGCTCGGCGATGATCTCACCGGTGCGTACGTGGATCTCAAAGACTTGGGGGAGGGTGATGACGGCGGAGAACCCGGCGGGATAGCCGGCCTGAGCAAGAAGATCACGCGCGCGCTGCGGATCGTGCGGGTGAAGCCCGGTCAGATCGATGTGGTAGGGGCTTGCCGGGGTGAGGTGCGATCCAATAGGAACACCCATCCCGAACATAGTCCCCTCGATGATCGCAGTGCGATCGATGGCGTGCGCGATCGCTTGTCGCACCAACAGATTTGAGAACGGCTGACGTTCGTTGTTGATCGCCATGATCTGAACCAAGTTCATTGGGCCGACAATTACGTTGAATCTCGGGTCGCCCTGCACCGCAAGGGCGGTCTCCGCTGGGACACGTGCCACCATATCGACATCCCCGGCGAGGAGAGCAAGGAGTTTTGATGTCGTATCAGAGATAAAACGGAACGTCACTTCATCGAGAAGAGGAAGGCCCTCGCGGTGGTAACCCGCGAACCGCTCCAACCGGATATATTCCCCCACCCCCCACTCGGCAAATTGAAACGGCCCCGTGCCGACCGGGTGATGCGCTAGATTTGCAGGCACCTGTTCGGGGAGGATAATCGAATCGCCCAGGGCGAGGATGGATAGGAAGGCCGCATCGACGCGTGCCATGTGGAAGACGACTGTGTATGGATCCGGTGCGGTGATCTCCTCGATGTTCACGTAAAACTTGCGGTTGGGGTGCCCTGTTGCTACATCCAGGTTGCGGGTAAACGTAGCAACGACATCACTCGCCCCGAACTGCTCTCCGTTATGGAAAAGGACCCCGCGCCGCAGGAAAAAAGTGTAGGTCAAGCCATCTTCGGAGACGTCGAACGACGCGGCAAGGGCCGGTTCGATCTCTCCCTCTGCCGTGACCCGTACCAATCCTTCGAAGACATTCTGATTCAAGATCAGATCGATCGCCGCCGCTGCGTTCGTTGTCGGATCGAGGCTTGGCGGCTCGGTCGAGACCGCTATAATTACTGTATTCCGACCGAAGCAGGTCATGCCGGGAAGGAGAAGTGCGAAGATCGTCAGACCAATAATCAACAGGGAAGAGCGCAGCATAGAAAACCTCCGTTGAACTTACGATGGTAGATTGTTAAATTATCACCTCGATAAGCCATCCTTTCAAGCGCTGTGCTTTGCCCAACGCCCGAATTCCTCGCTCTTACTGCACATTACGTGTGCGGAGGAGGGCCTGATTGGGCATGGGAAAATAGCAGT
>JAJOKK010000187.1 GCA_021129875.1 Candidatus Bipolaricaulota bacterium | reverse complement strand
ACCTCGTGCGCATGTGAATTAGAAACCGTTACCCACTTAAAACGACGAAGAGCCATATTTGACAACCCATCGCAAGCGAGAACACGCACACCACCGCAGCCCTCTCGCTGTAGGTTCACATGTGCTTGTTCTGCCACCTCGGGCTGGGCCTCCACCGTGGTGACCAAAAGAGGGTCGCCTGCGAGCTCCGCAAGGAGGGCGGCATTGTAGCCGGTGCCGGCCCCGATCTCTAAACCCCTCATCCCGGGCCGAAGTTCAAGTAGCTCAAGCATGTGCGCCATCAGAGAGGGTTGAGAGGTGGAGCTTGTCGGGGAATGCCTATTCACCCGAGTGACGATCGCTTGGTCGGAGGCTCTATTCGCGTTACCTGTTGGTGGGTATGGGTCGAGAGTCTCCTACCGCAGTTAGGCCCCAAGTTTGAGGAGTTTTCGCATTGGCATTCTTGTCTAACCAGCGATCACTTTACCGCAGAGACCGCGGAGAGTTCGCAGGGGTACAAAACCAAAGATCTCGATGTGGTTTCCTCGGCGACCTCGGCGGTGAAAGCATTTATCCAATGCCATCATTGACAACTGCTAACAGTAATAGAGCCATGTAAAAAGCAAAAAGCGTGATAGAATCTATATCTTGCCATGTTAGATCTTAGCCTAGGCGCTGCGCTCGCGTACGGGAAATAGACGGATCGGCAGAATCACTTCAACGTCTCCTGCCCCTGAAATACACGGGAAGGGGAGAGGATGTTCAGGGTCTCGTGATCTTCCACGGTAAGAGTATCAGTCACCATGCGGACGAGGAGTTCCCCCAAGCCAAGGCCGAGCATGAACCCCTGGCCGCACATCCCGATCGCCATCAGATAGCCCGAGACCTCCTCCGACCGCCCGACGAGCGGAGACCCGTCCGGGGTCATTGGGTAGAGTCCGCGCCAGGTACGGCGCACCCGGATATGTGCGAGCCGCGGTATCAGGCCGACCATTCGCTGGGCGACCATCGGCAGGAACGCGCTCGTCTCACGCCGGTCAAAGCCCCAGATGGACGGCTGCGGGGTGATGCAGAAGACGACCTGGCCGGTTGCCAGCTGGAAGAAATAGTAGTTTGCCGAGCCGGACGCAGGCCGGATGTCGACGACCAGCGGGTCGATAAACCGGGCGACCGGCTCGGTGATTCCTCCCTCGTGCGCCTCGGGGTCGACCGGGTGATCGAGGCCGACCAGTTCCCCAATCTCTCTTGCCCACGCCCCAGCGACATTCAGCACCAGATCGGCGCTGTACTTGCCTCGATCGGTCTTCACCCCTTTGACCCGCCCTCTTTTGACGACGATCCCGGTGACCCGTTCGTTGTAGCGGAAGACTGCTCCGGCGCACTTGGCAATATCGTACACCGCATGGCCGAGCAGGAGCGTCGAACAGTGACCGCCATTAGAAGAGAAGGTCCCGCCGCGAAGACCGTCCGGGTTCAGATCGGGGACGATCTGCAACAACTCTTCCCGATTGTGCCAATCAATGTTCAGGCCGTAGGCTTGTTGTGTCGGCAACATCTCCCTCAACGCTTCTTCCTCTGCCTCGCGAAAGGCGACGAAGATGTACCCTCCACGTCTCCACTCAATGTCGTGCCCGTAGATCTCTTCCCATGCGGAGGCGATCTCGATAGTCCGCAGACCGAGGCGGATCTTCGCCGGACCAGAGTGGGTAGCACGAATCCCGCCGATCGCCGCTTTATGTGAGCCCTGCCCGTGACTTGCTAAACGGTCGAGGACGAGAACATTCACCCCGGCCTGGGCCATTGCCATCGCCGTCGGTGTCCCGATACTCCCCGCACCGATGATGATCAGATCGTAGCTGCTCATCGCTCGTCCCTAGTTGTTCCGGCGAAGGCCCCGAGCGGCACCTCGATAAACAGAGGACGCTTCACCTCACCGGTGATCTCCTCGGCCGGAATCCCTTCCTCGTGGAAGAGTCTCTCGATCAGCGCGGCGCATGTCTTGCCGCCACAGGGACCCATCCCTGCACGCGTCACCGTCTTTATCTCGTTTATATCGCGGCACCCTTCCCTGATCAACGCACGGATATCCTCCTCCGGCACCCGTTCACAACGGCAGACGATCGTATCGTCAGTCGACCGTTCGATCGCTTTGGAGAGCGGCTTGCCTGCTGCGTGCTTCTGAGCGCAGACCCCGGCGACGCGCTTGGCGTAGGCCTTGGGGACTTTCACCTTAATGATAACGGTGCGGTCGTTTCTGGGGAGGGTGCGCACGCCCGTCACCTCCACCTTTCCCAGTGGCACCCCCTCGGTATTGAGCACGGTCACCCTGTCGCCGACCGCGACACTCCCTTCCTTAAGCTCGTAGGCGATACTCACCACCGGCATATCTTCCTCTTGCCGGTAGTCGACAAGCGTGATCGCCAGCCCCGGGCAGATGATGACGCAGCGCTCGCACCCGATGCACTCCTTCCCGATCCGATCGGCAATGTACCAAGGCAGACTGCGGATATCGTTTCCGTCTATCTCGATCAGCCCGTGCGGACAGACAGATGCGCAGGGATTGCACGGGATCTCCTGTTGGCAGTGAAGGACGGGAAAGATCCCCGCTTCTTCTGTTGGGATCTCCTCTGCGACGGTCTCCCCGGGGCGGGAGCGGAGGACCTCTGCGGTCAAGGCCCATTCGGCCGGGATCTCGCTCGCATCGGTCCCGACAGCGGTGGCGATCTCAACCCCCTTGATCTTCCCCGAGAAGATCGCTGCCGAAGCCTCGGCGATCTCCTCGGCATCGCCGGCGGAAAAGACGCGCATCCCGTATTCCCGCGCCTTCCGGTAGAACTCATCGACCGGGTCGAGGCCGACCGCGATCAGAACAGTGTCGCAGGCGAACGACCTCTCCGTTCCAGGAACGGTATTGAAAGCCTCATCGATCTTAGTGATAGAGACCGACTCGACCTGCTCGGTCCCATTAGCGCTCAGGATCGTGTGCGAAGTGTAGATTGGAACGCCGAACCGGGCGAGTTTATCCCTATGCACCTTGTACCCGCCGCATTCAGGGAGCGCCTCGACCAAACCGACCACCTCAATCCCCGCCTGCAAGGCATGGTACCCAGCGATCAGACCGACGTTCCCCCCGCCGACGATGAACAGCCGTTCGGCCGCACGCACAAGGTCGCGGTTGACCAGGGTCTGAAAGGCGCCGGCACCGTAGACACCGGGCAAGGTATTCCCGCGGAAGACAAGAGACTTCTCCCTCGCCCCTGCAGCGACCAACAACACCTGTGGCCTGACGAGTGCGTAGATCTCCCCATTGCGCAGGATTCCCACCACCTGGTCGCTGAACACAGCCAGGGCAGTACTCTGCAACCAGACATCGACCGAAGCGTGCTCGCGAACCTGGTTTGAGAGGAGGGTGGCAATATCGATCCCGCGCCGCCCTGCATGCACAGCCTCGATCGACCCGAAGAAGCGATGGGTCTGAAGGACGAGCTTCCCCCCCAATCGGTCCTTGTCATCGATCAGGATGACGCTGATCCCACGCCTTCCCAACTCAATCGCCGCCGACATCCCCGCCGGACCGCCGCCAATGATCAGAACCTCAACCGCCTCAGTAGTCGGTCCGTGTGAAATCCGACCCTGCGGGAGGCGGCCCTGCGGGAGGACGGGGAGCTCGTCAAGCGGTTCGATCTGCATCCCGGGAGAGATCGTTGCCATACACGCCTTCACCGGGACGCCGTCGGCGATCACCATACACTGAGCGCACTGCCCGTTGCCGCAGAAGATCCCCTGCGGCGCACCGTCTCTGTGGTGCCGTCCGAAGATCCGAATCCCATGTGCAAAGAGGGCTGCGGAGATCATCTCACCCTCATAAGCGTCCAGCACCTTTCCGTCGAAGGTAAAGGAAAACGGTTCACCCCGCGAAACACGTAATATCGGGTGATCCGTCAGCCTCATCTCACTCCTTGCGCCCTTTACAAGAATCCTTCGCTGGATACTGTCCAGCCTGCAGGGGGGAGGAAAGCAGGTTCGTGGGGTTCGTTGGGTTCATGGGGTTTGTGGGGAGAGCAGTGTTGAGTTTTGGGTGTTGAGTTTTGGGTTAAAAGCTGGCCTTATTGAGGTGTCTATCGGG
>JAJOKK010000037.1 GCA_021129875.1 Candidatus Bipolaricaulota bacterium | reverse complement strand
TCAGCATCCATAAGATGCTGGAAAACCTATCTTCCATCAAAGAGGTCGCTATCTGCTACCCGAAGAACAAGGCCTCCGGCCTTGCTTCGCAACCGGGATTGAAGACGAGTAGTGGAAAGGGTTTACGCCACAGGCTCATTTGCAATTTGCATTTACCTGACCGGAGTGAGGGTTAACCATTTACTGAATACGTACGTGTCATTGCTGGGCAGCGCTGGCGACTCGCGCGACAATGCACTTACGGAAAGCATCATCCCTGCCTGTACGGCCTAGCAGATAGCAGCTTGTATAAGGCAGCGGTGATTTATAAACTGGGACCTTGCGCAACGTTGACTGTGTGGAATTCGCAATCCACGCACGGCCGGGTGGACTGGTTCAGCAAACAGCGGCTGTTTAAGCCGATCAGTAGCATCCCACCCGCCGAATTGGAGGCGGTATGATATCAGAGTCAGAAGGTTCCGAGCATGGTGACCGTGTTTGCGGAAAAAACTCTCCGGAAAACCCGGGGAAGAGCATACCAAATCACCCAACCACCCGATCATCCGATAGTCACGAATCGATAAACGATTCAGTCACTCAATGCCGTATCGGTATGGGGATTGATTTCCACCGTCTGGGGAAGGGGCGTCCGCTCATCCTTGCCGGGGTGAAGATCGAGCATGAGCTGGGGCTAATCGGCCATTCCGATGCCGACGTCCTCACCCACGCCCTGTGCGATGCCCTTCTTGGCGCGGCCGGGATGGGTGATATCGGGACGCACTTCCCGGATACCGATGAGCTCTACTGCGGGATAGAGAGCCTGAAACTCCTCGAGCGGGTGCTCGCCCTCCTCGCTGCGGCCGGGTATCGGGTTGTGAACGTGGACGCTACTCTAATCGCGCAGGCGCCGCGGCTCACCCCACACTTTCCAGCGATGCGGACCCGGCTTACCGAGGCCCTGCACCTCTCCCCCGATCGCATCGGGCTCAAGGCGACGACGAGCGAGGGGATGGGGGCGATCGGCCGCTGCGAGGGGATCGGGGCTATCTGTGTCTGCCTTATTGAAAGAGATTAAGGATATCCCGATACGTGATGAAGAGCATCAGTGCGATCAGGAAGAAAAAGCCGATCGCGTGGATCATCCCCTCCCGCTCTGCAGGGATCGGTCGTCTCCGCACGATCTCGTACAGGGCGAAGGCGGCCCTGCTCCCGTCGAGTGCGGGGAACGGAATCAGGTTGAGGAACCCAAGGCTGAGGCTTAGAGAAGCGAATATTTGCAGGAAGAGCCCGCCCCCTCGTCTGGCAGAGTCTCCGAGGATGCGCGCGATTCCGACCGGCCCGGCGACTGTCGCGCCCGGCGCGAGGCGTCCGGTGGTCAGCCCGCGAATCAACCTGCCGATTAACCGCACATAGCCTGCGAACTGCCTTGCTCCCGTGCCGATTCCGTGAACGAAACCCAAACGGCGGTGGCCGATCCCCAGATCGGTGAACGTTACCCCGGCAAGGACCTGCCCGGCGTTCAATCCCGCCGTCTGAAGGACAAGCGACTTTTCTTCCCCTTCACGGAAAAACCGCACCGTGATCATGTCAGCCGGGAGGGATTCCCCCACACGCGCGCCGATACCGATCCCTGCCTGCACGGCTATCCCCTCGACAGCGACGATGGTATCCCCCTCCTTCAGCCCAGCAGCGAAGAAGACCGATGCGGGGTCGAGCGGCGCGCTTAGCGTATTCGTGAAGGTAATCAGATGCGGGAAGATCCCGATGAGATACCGCTCTACGGTCTCGTTGAACCGTGGGGCGATCATGAAGTTCTGCCGCTCTCCGTCCCTC
This sequence comes from Candidatus Bipolaricaulota bacterium, assembly GCA_021129875.1. Lineage (GTDB taxonomy): Bacteria > Bipolaricaulota > Bipolaricaulia > UBA7950 > UBA9294 > JAJOKK01. The sequence goes on along the minus strand of JAJOKK010000037.1, from coordinate 2,323 downwards.
TCAACCGTCACTTCAATTGGTTCCCCTGCCGATCCTTGCACCGCCCGAGTGAGATCCCCATCTGTGTAGATCGGGATATTCGCGATGGAAAGGATACGGTCTCCGGGGAGGAGGACTGCTTCGGCGGCCCCGCCCGGAATCACGTCGGCTACCTGGATAAGCGGAATTCCGAATATCCACAGCGCCAGTATGAGTACGATAATGGTCATCAGTAAGTTAGCGATCGGGCCAGCCAGGCTGACCAGGATGCGGATAGACGGCGGCTTGCTGTACAGGAACCTTTCACGTGGGATCTCGGAATCTTCCTCTGCGCGGTCCTCCCCGGCCATACTGACGTAGCCGCCGAACGGGAGCGCGCGGATCGAGTACCGCGTCTCCCCTCGCTGGATCGAGAGAAGCTTTGGGCCGAACCCGATCGCAAACTCCTTTACGTAGACCCCGGAGAGTTTCGCCGCAAAGAAGTGCCCAGCCTCGTGTATCCCCACGAGGACAAGGATCGTTCCGAGGAAGATGAGCAAGGTGGTCATGATGTTACCTCCCGTCGCATAATAAGGGCCCGCTTTGTCGTTGGGGTAATGCGGACCGCCTCTGAGAGCCTCATTCCGACGACCCAGATGATCCTCTCCCGATCGCAGAGGAGTGGGACCCGGTCCCGCTCATAGTACGGAACGCCCCCATCGACCAGAAAATCCTGCAACTTCTTTGTACCGCCCAGCCCCAGCGGGGCGAAACGGTCGCCGTTCCGCCGACCGCGCAAGGAGAGGGGGAAGGCCACCCGCTCTGCGTCGGCCGCCTCCAGATCGATGCTCTCCTTCATCAGGGATGATACATCTCCGTCCCAGTCCGCGATCGACAGGTCGAGAGAGATCCCAAATGCCGGGACCTCTGTCCGTCCGAGTTCGAGTGTGGTTTCGGGCAGGTGCGCCACCGCCGGTCTGCTCCCTCCCAGGATCAGCTCATCCATTTGCACGCGGGCGGCAAGACCGGGAAGATCGAGTTCACCGTGCGCGCGGGGTGAGACTACGAGGCGGCGCAGCGCGTCGATATGCCCCTTCTCGATCCCCTGGAGATTGCCTGTGGCGATGTCTCCACGGACATGAGCGATCCCTCGCCGCAGGAGGAGCGCCTGCAACCCCGCGGAGAAGTCTGTCAGCCGGCCGCGGCAAAGGACGATCCGCCCCTCCTCCTCATCGATGACGATCTTCCTCCACAGAGGCGCAAGCAAGTCATCGAGCACGCGCCGCTCCTCACCGATAAGGTCCGCAGTCCGCGTAAGCGCCTGCAGGACGCGAGGGTTCATCTCCTCCAAAAAAGGGAAGAGCTGGTGTCGGATCCGGTTGCGGGAGAACGCAATATCTTGGTTCGTGCGATCCTCTCGCCACGGAAGATCGCGCAAACAGGCATAAGCGACAATCTCCTCGCGGGAGACCTCGAGCAAAGGCCGGACCACCGGCACACCCTCTCGACAGCCGAGCGCCGGCTGAGGAGTGACCGGCCTCATCCCGACAAGGCCGGTCGGTCCGGTCCCGCGGATCAAGTTAAACAGAAAGGTCTCCGCCCGATCGTTCTGCGTATGCCCGAGTGCGATCCCCGTCGCACCGACTTTATCCGCCGTGCGGAGCAGGAAACGGCGACGAAGCAAGTGCCCCGTCTCCTCCAATCCACGGCGTTCCCGCGCGCTACAGACGCGCAGATCGATCCGCTCGCAGATCACATGCAATCCCTTCCTTTCCGCCGACTCAGCGACGAAGCGGGCGTCCTCGCGCGAGTCCTCGCCCCGCATCCCGTGATCAAGGTGCGCGACGATCAGTTCGATCCCTCTCTCTCCTGAGAGACGGTGCAGGATATCGAGGAGGACGACCGAGTCGACCCCGCCGGAGACAGCAACGAGGACCCGATCCCCCTCTTTGAGGATCGTATAGCGATCGAGCGTCTCTTTCACCCTCTCTAGAAGCATAAGAAAGATTGTGTCTGTTCGCCCCCTGGATGTCAACGTCGAGTATACCGTAAATCCGTAGCAGAGCCGCCTGGGCCCGCACATTCGCCCATATTTGCACTGCAAAGTACCTCTCTGCTCAGTATTGACCTCCCTGGTTGCCGGCAGGCGGCCTTGCGCACGCAACCCCGCGCAAAGACCTATCTGCGTCCTTCGGCTGCGAAGCAAAACCGGAAAGCTCAAGAATCAATAGGGAAATGGGAGGGAGAACAATAGAGCTAGGCCGTGTTAACGAACCCTGGGTAATTTGGTGAAATACACCTCATGGTAGAAAAATATGGAGGTGCGAAGATGTCAAGGGAAAAGAAGTAACAGGGAAGAAGTTAA
>JAJOKK010000222.1 GCA_021129875.1 Candidatus Bipolaricaulota bacterium | reverse complement strand
GGGGGTGCAGTAAACCCCTCTTCGGCTACTACACCCCCCGATGCGGTAAAACGCCTAAAACCACTGACGTAGCCTCCGGCTTTGCTCCGCAACCAGGCTTGAAAACGAGCTGTATGGATGGGTTTTACAGAAAAGGCGTACGCAACAGACGCGTACGCATCACCCTTTTACCACTCAACGCAGATACGCCATCGCTCATCGATGCGGATGCTATGCTGCCCTGCACGATCCCCGCGCAGCTTCTCCAAACAGTTAGCCGGTGGTCTGCGCAGATCATTCAGTGCTACGGCTTGACAGATATCGCTGCAATCCTTAAACTTAAATACGCTTCGAGCCGGAGTGGCGGAATTGGCAGACGCGCAGGATTCAGGTTCCTGTGAGGATTATACCTCGTGTGGGTTCAAGTCCCACCTCCGGCATAACCCTGCGGTACCCCCCTGACAGTGTTCGCGGCAGCCGTCCAGCTGTGCGCAGTTTCACCTCTATCCAACGTGAATCCCTAGACGTTTGCGCTATTTTCCGTCGCCCCGCAGGAAGACCGGGCCTCGCCAAACCTGTTGAGGGAGAAGCTCTGCTAAAGCCACGTTGCCAACACCCCCGCTCCCACACAGATCCCTTGCACAATCCACAGCCGAAGGACGATCTTTGGTTCCGGCCATTCTACGTTCGGGAGGAGGTATGAGTAGTCGATCCCTTCGGCACGCTCAAAGTGATGGTGAAGCGGGCTGATCTTAAAGATCCGCTTTCCTGTAAATCGGTAGTAGCTGACCTGGATGATTACCGAGCTTGTCTCAAGGACGAGAAGCCCGGCAAGGAGGGGAAGGACGAGCTGTGTTCCGCTCGTAACGGCCAACCCGGCCACCACGCCCCCCATAGCGAACGACCCCGTATCCCCGAGGAAGAGTCGCGCCGGATAGGCGTTCACCCACAGGAACCCACCCAGGATCCCGATGAGAGGGAGGATGACAGGGGTGCTCGCACCGCCGGAGAATAGGAGGAGATAGCCGAACAGGATGATTAGCGTTGTCCCGGTTGCCAGGCCGTCCAGCCCATCGGTCAGGTTCATCCCGTTCGTCGTTGCGAGGAAGACCGCCCAGGCGAGGAGGACGGCGAGGCCCGGGGGTAGCATGAACGTTAGGGTAGAGAAGGGTACCTGCACAGAAACCCGTCCGATTTGAGGAAAGACGAGGAAGAGTGCGCCGACAAGGATCGTCGAAAGGAGGATCTTCTGACGGGGGGAAAGGCCCAGCGAGCGGCGGCGACGCAGAGAGAGAAAGTCGTCCAGAAAACCGATCCCCCCGAATGAAATCCCGCTTGCAAGGACGAACAGCCCTCCAACAGACAGGGGCTGGAACCGGTGGACGATGAGCAGGGCAAAGGCCCACAATAGGAGGACAACCACCCCGCCCATCGTCGGGATCCCGCTCTTCTTCTCGTGCAGGCGGGGACCGTAGTCACGGATCTGCTGGCCGAGCGAGGCGCGGCGCATCATCGCGGCGAAGAAGTGCGCGCCGACTGCAGCTACTGGGACGAGGAGAAGGGTGAGGGCGAGGAGAAGGGGCACGGTCAATCGGCCCCGCGAAACTCCCCGTCGCACTCGAGGAGAGCGCGCCGCAGGCTTGAGAGCTTCTTCTTATCCCGCTGCTGTAACGCATGAACGACCAGCTTGTGCAACCAGTAGGTAGTCAACAAGCAGAACCCTTGCGACGCGCACCCACGCAGGACCTCGGGGGAGACCTGCGTCGGCCGGCGCTTCGGATCCAATTCACGCGATCCGCTGACGATTAGGATCCCCTTGTTCGGCCCATCCCCGCTCGTACGGGCACGATCGACCGAATCGAGGAGTCGGCGATAGGGAAGAAGATCGATTGTGGCGCGCTCTGTCGCTGCGACCGTGCCGATCGCATCCCCTTCGGCGGAACGAAGCACAAGATCGCCGCCTAATTCCTCAATCTCAAACCCGAGTGCACGAAAGGAGTCGGCAATCGCAGGGAGGAAGGTGAACCGGCCTGTAGTGTAGAGGATCCGCTTGTAGCGTGTAATCTCCTCAAGCTGGGAAGAGACCTCGTCCACCTTATGAACGAGCTTGTCCCGACGATCGATCAGGCTCGACAGCTCGTCGCGGAGAGCTTCCTCCCCCGGCAGAGGGTAGGCCGGAAGCCAATCCGGAGGGGAGAAGAACGCAGGACGGCGAGCAGATCGGGATACCGCACGAACCAGCGCCGCGCCCTCACGGGCCGGGGAGACCCCCTCGATCGAGGGGAGGAGGACGAACAGACCCTCGTCGAACGGGATCGCCAGCGCAATGATATCCCCGGCCTTGTTGCGGGCGAGGACCCGCGCAAAGCGTTCGATAGGGGTTTCGAGAAGGTCCTGATAGACCGCGTAGTAGGCAATCCTTCCCTCGAACTCGTGTAGGTACTCCTCGAACGGATCCCCGCTTCCGGCGAAGACCACATCCTCCCCACGGCGGGGGAGAAAACGGGTGTTTGCCGGGAAGGTCAACTGATGATGGCGATCGACGAGCGTGGTCGTGGGGAGCCAGCTGTAACGATCTATCCGCTCACTGAGCGTCCCTTGCGCCATCACCTCGAGCGGTTCGCCGCGCGGGTGCAGCCGGCAGACGATCACTCCACCGCACTTATACAGAAGATCGGCCGCCTCACTGCGCCGCTTGGCCATCAAGCGCGTGAGGATCCGCCCAAATCCGTGATCACTGTCGGTGTAAGTCCGACGGATCCCATCCTTTTCCGGCGGGATCGAGTGAACCCACTGCCCGCTGACCGAACGGGGATCGATGAAAAGCGCGTCAACGGCAGAGAAGGACGGCCCTTCAAAGAAATTTTCTTCCCGCACGCCAGGGCGCTCTATCTGCCAGCCAACTCCCATAAAATAATGATCCATCTCGTGGCTATCATACCCTGTTTGGCAGAGGAACGGCAACCAGATCGACACCCCTGCTTGCGCAACCCTCGCAAAGATCCTGGGAGCAAGCCCCATGAAATAGGGACCAGTGGACTTTTTCCACGGGGGTAGGCCATGGGCAGCAATTCTGTTTTTGGGTCTCACTGAGTGGCTGCAGGACTAGATATCGGTGGAATTTTGAGCAAGCCGCAATCGGTCCATCAGGAAAGTCGACAAATTATGCTTACGCGTGATGAATGCATAGCGAATCCTCACCTCTACCCCACACTTTCCTCGTCGGTAGGCGCTGTTACGCCAGCAGTACCCACGACACTGGGAAACGCAATCATGAAACGGGACTCCTGCGCGCTGAAATCGGGGTCAGTTTGGCGGTTACAAGTTGGTTGTTTGTCGAGGTACACTTTACAAGCGCCGCGCGGCGGCTGAACTTTGTCGTTAGGCGAACATTATGAAATACATAGCTGCCACAAAAGCCGATTTCAAGCAATGGCTTGAGATGGCGTTACAATTGTGGCCAAGCAGCACTGACGTCGACTTATTATCACTTTTCAAGTCAATATCCAAATCTAAGAATCAAGACATTTATGTCTGCAAGAACGAAGGCAGTATACTTGTTGGCTTTATCCTTGTATCAGTACGCAGTGATTATGTGGAAGGATTAACATCAAAACCTGTAGGATACATAGAAGGCATATATGTCAGAGAGCAATATCGTAATAGAGGAATAGCAAATTGCTTAGTAACCCTTGGCGAGCAATGGGCGTTTGATAGGGGATGTGTTGAAATGGGCTCCGATGCGGAATTGGATAATTTGGACAGTGCAACATTCCACAGGAAGATGGGGTTTCGAGAAGCAAACAAGATTGTTTGTTTTATAAAGAGCATAGATAGAAAAAATGCCTAACCAAGCGCTGCAGCGAAATGTGACCGGTCGCGTGTTTCCAGTCGCTGAGCTTTATCGTTAGGATCGGAATGATGGCATACATCAAGGAGTGCCCCAGTGTTCTGAAGCGAGGCCAGAAGGAAAGGAGCAAAGATATACACAAAGCGTTGAATGAGAATATTTCTCTTGTAAAAGAGTATGTTGGAATACTCAAGACTGCAAACAACCTGATCGCGTTGCCAAAGTTCGCCGAAGGCAAATTTGGGCAAAGCCGACACCCGCGTGTTAACCGAAGTCGCGGTCTGGTTCAGGAAACGGTCACCCCTTTAGCA
>JAJOKK010000238.1 GCA_021129875.1 Candidatus Bipolaricaulota bacterium | reverse complement strand
GAGACGGTGAAAGCTTCTGTTCTGCAAGGAGAAGAGGGTTATGCAACAGCCTGAGATGATCTGGCGATAGCTTCCAAACATTTTTGCACGTTGAATGTGCATTGTCTTAATGGCGAGAGCAGGGCCTGTATCATCGGGAATTAGCCCGTCGTCGCCTGCGTCGTCGTCGTGTGCTCGGCTGACGATCTCCGTCAGATCTTGTTCGCTCACATAGAGCCGGCCAGGGCTCTGTTGAGAAAGCTGGAAGAAGAACTCGATATTCCCTGCCGGACCGAGCAGAGGAGAGCGGATCGCCGCGACTACCGTCCACGGGGTCTTCTCCTCGATGAACTCCTGAAGATGTTGCAGTACGTGGAGGTGCACCGCTGTATCCCGTACTACACCCCCCTTTCCTACATTCTCTCTCCCGGCTTCGTACTGCGGTTTGACAAGAGAGACGATAGTGCCTGTGCTCTTAATGATCTCCTCAAGCCCGGGGAGGATCAGGCGCAGCGAGATGAACGAGACGTCGATCGTCGCCAGATCGATCGGCTCGCCGATCTCCTGTGGCGCCAGGTAACGCGCGTTCAGGTTCTCGTGGACGACCACGCGGCGGTCATGCCGCAGTCGCTGGTCGAGCTGGCCGCTCCCCACATCGACGGCGTGTACCCGCGCTGCGCCGTGTTTGATGAGGCAGTCGGTGAACCCGCCGGTGGAACTACCGATATCAAGGCAGACAAGGCCTGTCGGATCGACGGAAAAGCCGGTGAGAGCCCCCTCCAGTTTCTCCCCGCCCCGGCTCACGTACCTCTCCTGGGAGAGAATCTCGATCGTCGCTTCAGTGTCGATCGGATGGCCGGGCCGGGTGATAACCCGGCCGTTCACCCGGACCCGCCCCGCCTGTATCATCCGCTGCGCGCGCGTGCGGCTGCGGATCAGTCGCCGTTTCTTGATCACTTTGTCTAGGCGTTCCTTCATTAGATCGAGGCTTGCACCTCTCCCCGGACCTGCTCATAGGCGGCAAGTCCCTGGCGCAGGGCAGCGATCGCCCGGACGATCTTCTCTTCCTCCAGGACGTATGCGAGCCGCATCTCATCGCACCCTTTGTCGGGGGTGGCGTAGAATCCGGCCCCAGGAGCGACCATGACTGTCTCCCCGTCATTCTCAAAGTCGGTGAGCATCCACCTGGCAAATGCTGCCGTGTCATCCAACTGGGAAAATTTGACGAAGATGTAGAACGCCCCTTCCGGCTTACGGCATATCACCCCGGGGATCGTCTGCAGCTCCTCGAACAGGGTGTCTCGTCGTGCACGGAAACGCTCGACCATCTGCGCGATCTCGTCCTGGTGGTTCGGGTCCTTCAGAAAAGCGATCAGGCCGTACTGGCTGAACGTAGGTGGGGAGAGGCGGATCTGCGCCATCTTGGCGATTGTCGACATCAGCGTTTCGTTGCGGCAGGCAAGCACTCCGATACGTGCCCCGCAAGCGGAGAGCCGTTTGGAGATGCTGTCCACAAGGATCGCGCGTGCGCGCAGCTCGGGAAACGAGAGGATGCTAGTCGTCTCCCCGTCGTAGACCAACTCGCGGTACGGTTCATCGGAGATGACGAACAGATCGTGCTTACATGCGATCTCGACAAGCCGCTCCAGTTCCTCCCGCGTATAACCGACCCCGGTCGGGTTAGCCGGGTTGGAGAAGAGGATCGCTCTGGTACGTGGCGTGACGAGCGCTTCAATCTCTTCGACCGGCGGGAGGTGGAACCCGTTCTCGACGTGGGTGGTGATCGGTACGACCTTGATCCCGTTGACGAGCGAGTTGCCGAGGTAGTTCGGATAGAACGGCTCGGGGATCAACACCTCGTCGCCCGGGTCGGTCGTTACCTGCAGGGCGAAGACGAACGCCTCGCTCCCCCCGATCGTTACGCACATCTCATCCGGGGAGAGGTCGATGCTGTGCTCGGCGTAGTACCCCTGAAGGGCGGAGAGCGTCTCCGGTATTCCCAACGAAGGACTGTAGGAGAGTACGCTGATATCAGCGTTGCGCACCCCGTCCATGAACGACTTAGGGGTCGGAATGTCCGGCTGCCCGATGTTCAGGTGGTAGACGGTCTTGCCCCTCCTCTTGGCCGCAGCGGCGAGTGGGGCCAGGCTGCGGATCGGAGAACCAGCAAGCTGTGCAGTACGACGTGACGGATTAGGCATAATCTAAAATCCACACCTCCGAACGATCTAGACGATGTCCCTCATCGGGGGCTGCCTCGGGGAGAGACACATCCGAGCGTCCTAATTTTTTGCCATTTTCCATCTTGCGGGCGAAATTATCCACCGCTTGCCATTAGGCAACCCTCGCTCAGACGATCCGTACGGTTCCGAGATCCCGGCGAACCTGATCCCTGTCGCCTCGTATGACCCGACCCCGCGAACGACGACGAGCGGGTCACCCTTCATTTACTCAACAGCGTTGTGGACGAAGTGTTCGTGGCTTGCGGTTACGACATCGGCCGAATAATCGGAAGCGCGGTAGGCAGTCTCTTTACTGTAATGGTCGGTGACCAGCCTCACACCCTTCCCCTAAATCAGGAAGCAGGAGTGTCCGATCCATTCTGCCCGCAGCTCTTCCTTATAAGTGTGGTTTCGAGCATCGTTTCCACCAGCTGAGGGAACGTGATCCCAACAGCAGCAGCGGCGAGGGGGAGCAAACTTTTCAGAGTTATCCCGGGCAGGGTGTTCACCTCGAGGACGTAGGGTATCCCGTCTGCGGAGAGGCGCAGATCGATCCGAGAGAACCCGACACAGCCAAGGGCGCAATGCGCGGCAAGGCCGACCTTCTGCACCCGGGCGGCCGTCCCCTGATCGAGCGGGGCGGGGACGAGAAACTCCGCCACCCCTGCGCTGTACTTGTCTTTGTAGGTGAAAAGTCGGTCGGCAAGCTTGATCTCGATCACCGGGAGGGCCTCCCCCACCCCTTGTCGGTGGAGGACCCCTACAGTCAACTCATGGCCGGCGATGTGCTCCTCGATCAGGAGCGAGCCGAACCGGGCAATGATCTGCGCGGCGGCCTTTACCAGGACCGACTCGCTCTCCACGATCCATACCCCCACGCTCGACCCCCCAGCGGACGGTTTGCAGATAAGAGGATACCCCAATGTCGTTTGTGCACGGGCGCAGAAGAGATCTATCTCCTCTCCCTGATAGGTATATCCGCGCGGGACAGCGATCCCGTTGCGGGTCAGGACCTCCTTTGCCCGCGGCTTATCCATTGCAAGCGCGCTCGCTTGCGGGCCGGAGCCCGGGTAAGGGATCTCCAGTACATCAAGCAGGATCTGCACCGTCCCATCCTCTCCTGTGCCGCCGTGTAGGCAGTTAAAGACAGTGTCGACCTTCCTTAAGGGGGGAATAAGATTATCCAGGTTGTCTATCTCGATCAGGGCGGCGTGATACCCAAGTCCGGTCAGCGCAGTTGTAACATGCTCGCCGGAGAGGAGGGAGATAGCCCGCTCAGACGAGTCGCCTCCCGCAATAACGCCGATCTTGCCGTAGTCCATCAAGTACATCCTCCTTTTCTACCACGAGGACACGAGTATACCGGGGCCTCCGACCCTCGGCAACAGCGGAAATGCTGCTACAGAGCGGATTACCTCCGTTTTGCTTCTGCCCTTGACACGCCCTCCTCTAGGGTGTATACTTCTTTTTGTAGTCAGCTGGTCCTTGAAAAGTGGATAGCGTGGTAAAAATGTTTCTTCGAAAGAAGAAGCAGATTGTGCGCTTCTTGAAAGAGAAGCGCCCTGTCACTTGAGAACACAGATCAAAAGCTTAAAACTTTAGAGAGTTTGATCTCGGCTCAGGATGAACGCTAGCGGTGCGCCTAATACATGCAAGTCGAGCGATCGAGCCAGACCAATCACCCTTCGGGGTGTGCAGACTGGTGACGGAGCGGCGAACTGGTGAGTAACACGTGGCTAACCTACCCTCTTGACGGAGATAACCACCCGAAAGGGTGGCTAATACCCGATATTGCTAAAAGTCGATGGGCTTTTAGCCAAAGGCGGTCTTGCCGTCGCAAGGGGAGGGGGCTGCGTCCTATTAGCTTGTTGGTGGGGTAATAGCCTACCAAGGCAATGATGGGTAGCTGGTCTGAGAGGATGGCCAGTCACATTGGGACTGAGATACGGCCCAGACTCCTACGGGAGGCAGCAGTAGGGAATCTTCCGCAATGGGCGCAA
>JAJOKK010000064.1 GCA_021129875.1 Candidatus Bipolaricaulota bacterium | reverse complement strand
TGCATAACGATGCTGATCCTTGACAGCAGCTCGTCATACTCGATATCGCGAATGTCTATTCCACCGACCTTGATCGCCCCGTTATCCACGTCCCAGAAGCGGACCAGCAGATTGGCGATCGTTGTCTTGCCGGAGCCGGAAGGGCCGACCAGGGCGGTGATCGTCCCCTCGCCTGCTGCAAAATTGATATCCTTCATCGTGAAGCCATTCCTTTCATAGTTAAATGATACCTGGTCGAAATGGATGTCATGGTTTTTCGGGACCAGTGGATTCGCTGCTGCTCGAATTGCCGGCGTTTGCATGACAGTCTCGATCCGGCGACTACTGTCCTTGAGTACGACATAATAAAACAAATATACCTCGGCACTAAGGAACGGCTTGTAGAACTCACGCCCCAGCATGATAAAAACAGCGTAGACGTAAAGAGGTATGGCATTCCCCAGGAACAGGTGCGCGCCGGCGGCGACTACCACGCCGAAGCAAAGCTCCAAGAAGAAGAGGTAGCCGCCGATGTGCTTGAAGGTGAATACTGAGGCCCGTTTACTACTTCGCCCGAACGCCGCTATCTGTTTCCAGAGCTTTTGGGAGATCACGGGGTTTTCGCTAAAGGTCTTCAGCACCGGGATGCCCTTCGTGTATTCCACGAAAGAACTCACCATCTCCGACATATGGTCCCGGACCTGCTTCTGTATCGCCTCCCCTTTGGAGACCGCCCGCCACAGAAACAAGAAGGCCGCCGGGAGCAGGGAGATCAAGGCCAGTCCGAGACGCCAATCGAGAATGAACAGGGCAACGGCTACCAGCAGGGAAACAAGCAGATCGCTGATAAGCTTTGTCCAAAGGTGAGAGACGGCGTATTGCACTCTGTTGATGTCGCTGTGGGCAATCGTGGCGATGTGCCCCAACCGCTCTTTGGTGAAGAAGCCGAGGGGAAGCGCCTTTAGGTGATCGACAAAGTTTTGGCGCAGCCTCCCTACCATGGCGAAACCGGCAAGATGAGCAATGTGGTTTGCGCCAGAGAAGACCGCCCCCTTCAACACAAACACCCCGATGAGCGCCCCCCAGAAGTAGTGGATAGTTGTCATTCTATATCCTGGAATGAGGATTTCTCTGATCAACAAGACGGTTAACGCAATAATTGCAATGCGCAGGAGAGACCATAGAGTCCACAATATGGTGGTGAGGACCAAAGCGCGTTTCTCGCTCACCTGAAACTGCCGGTAAATGGCAATCAGCTCGTGCATACCCTCCCCAGCCCCCAACGGTTGATATGTTCCTGATCCTGCCACATTTGCCGATATAGCTCTGATTGCGCTACCAACTGCTCGTGCCTCCCGCAGGCGACTATCGTGCCCTCATCGAGCAGCACAATCTGATCAGCGTTCATCACCGTATCCAGATGGTGGGCGATGACGATCAGCGTCTTGTTCCTGGTCAGATTACCGATAGCCTCATGGATCAACCCTTCGTTATACGGATCGACCGCGGCAGTCGCTTCGTCCAGAATCACGATCGGTGCATCTTTCAATATCGCCCGGGCAATGGAGATACGCTGCTTTTCACCGCCGGAAAGCCGTGCTCCTTTTTCCCCTACTATAGTCTGATATCCTGACGGCAACGATTCAACAAAATCATGGATCATTGCCATTTTTGCGGCGTCGATGACCTGTTCATCGGAAGCACCTTGTTTTCCCAGGCGGATATTCTCGGCGATAGTCGTATTGAAGAGAAAAACATCCTGATGCACCATAGAGATAAGCGAGGCCAGATCTTCATCGCTGAACTGGGAGATCTTACGCCCCCCAATAGTGATTTCCCCTTGATCCGGGATCCAGAAACGCATAATCAAGTTAGCCAGCGTACTTTTTCCCGAGCCGGATTTGCCGACGAACGCAGTGGTCGACCCTTGAGAAATTAATAAATCCACATTATGTAGAACCTGCCTACCCTTCTCATACCCGAAAGAGATACCGTTTAATACGATATCGCTAGTTGACAATCTCCCCTGGGCAGCGGGCGGCAGCTTGAGCAGCGGTTCCTCCAAGATCGAGTTGATGTTGTTCTGTGCGCTCTGATATATCGCGTTCGTCCCGACTATAAAGTAGATTTTGCTTAAGACTACATAAAAACCTACCGCGAGAATAAAAATAACAAAAAACTCTTCTGTGCTGATTCGGGCGTTCATGAGAAGAATAGAGCCGAGGATCACCACCACGGCCAATCCACCTTCCAGTAAGACGCTCAGTCCACCAATCGCTACCGAGGAACTGTTCAGCTTTTGGATGGACCATTCTTTGTAATCCTCCATCTTCCCGGCCAAGATCGTGCTGCGGTCTTCTTCCCGGCCGAACGCTTTGATCACCGGTATGCAGGCGATGAATTCCATCAGCGAAGAGGTCATGCCGGCCATACTTTCAGAGTATTTCACCTCCATTCTTTTCCAAACTTTGGAGAGCACGGCCAAGGAAACAAACAGTACTGGGAGCAGGGAAACCATCGCCAGGCCCAGCCGCCAATCCACGGTGAGCACAGCGGCAAATACGAGGACGGCAACCGACACAACGGCCAACTGATCGGGCATGGAATGGGCCAACAGCAACTCCAGCGTCTCCACATCGTGATTTATGACCTTGCTGAGCTCCCCAGCCCTCCTTTTCTGAAAAAAGCTTAAGGGAAGCTTCTTCACGTGATTTACAATAGAAAGGCGGATATCGACCAACGCTTGATAGGCGGAAATGTGCGAGATGCCCAGAGCAAACGCGTATAAGGATCCCTTTGCGGCCAAGAAGCAGAAGATCAGGATGATCGTCGCAGTTATCGGACCGATTCGAGGCGCGGGCGCCATCAGCTCCCGAAAGATCCTTACCAACAGCAAGATCGGCAAAATTCCGGTAGCTACGCTGATGGCCATGAGCCCGCCCGCGCAGACAATCTTCTTCCTCTGTCTATGAAAGGTTGACGGTTTATTAATTTTATCCACCCCCCCTATTCGCTGAAATCACCTGAAGATCGAATAAGGATTACACTTACTAACGTTTGGCAAACCGGTGAAACCGTTCGACACCCTCCCAGATTCTTGGTGCATCTTCTTGTGTTGCTGTCTTGGTCAGTGACCGTACTACCAGGGGAGCCTGCGATCTTCATGTGCTGTACGTTCTCCTCTCTTCTCCTTTAATCCGTTCTTCTTCCTCTTGTGATAGCGATCGCTCCTTACACTTTTTAGGCAACCCACTAAACCGACTTTGCAATATCCAACGCCCAGGCATGGGCCGCCTCTTTGGCCGGCTCATCAACTACAGAGCCCATGCCAGCATGTATTTTTAGGCTTTCGGCTACTATTTTCGCACTACTCTGCTTAAGCCCTTCCTCGAGTATGTCTACGGCGGCGCAGAATACGTCGGGATAGCTTTCTTGATCGCCACAACCAAAGACAGCAGCGTGTTTTCCTTTGAGGTGCATCCCAGTGAGATTGTTGTGAAAAGTGACGAAATCATCTTGTAATGCACCGTAGGAGGAGGTAGAGGACCCCAGTAGGATTAGATCGTAATCAGCGAGTTCATCCACCCCGGCGGCGGTCACATTCTTAACCACAGGCTCTATGTTGCCTTCCTTAAGTCCCTCTGCTACGCTATGAGCCAGTGCTTCGGTATTACCGGTAGTTGATCCAAAGATCACGATTGTTTTTACCATTATTCCTCCTGGCGCAATTTGCTAAGAAGATTAATTTTGCTTTCCCGGGCCTTTTAACGAACGGGTGGTAAACATGTGAAACCGCTCGGCATACTCCCAAACCTTTGGTTTGTCCATGGTATAGCGATAGGGAATTTTATCGGCGCCCAGCACCTGCTTGTAGAAGCCGAGCAGCTTTTCTTTGTCTTCTGAACTCAATCGGGTTGGAACCTGTTCACCGCCGAGCATCTTGCCGTAGATCGGCGGCTCGGCAAAGAGATCGGCAAACTCCTTCAGATGCTCCAACCCCCCATGCGGCTTCCCTCGCAGATACGAGCCGGCGACGTCAAGCGCCACTATGAATATTCCGACTTTCTTCCCGGCTAGCGTTTCTTTGTTCCCGGTGACAAAATCCGTGATGCTGTCTAGTATCTGGTCTTTTCGATAGATTGGGCTGCCGATGAGCACTGTGTCATAGTCGGCCAGATCGAATTCCTCCGAGACCCTTGCCACTGTGGCCGTCGTATTTTCACA
>JAJOKK010000209.1 GCA_021129875.1 Candidatus Bipolaricaulota bacterium | reverse complement strand
ACAACGACGGGTTAACTGACACCAAGGTAGCGAATGTGCGAGTCGGTCCGGTACTCCACCCCCCGGTACTGCAACCCCCGGTCGCCGCATTCACCTTCTCGCCGGCCTTCCCACTGGTTGGCGCGCCGATTACACTGAATGCTACCGCCTCCTTCGATCCCGATGGCACAATCGTCTCCTACCGATGGGACCTTGATGGGGACGGTATCGACGACGCCAGCGGGCAGATTACGACGTTCCGCTACTACAGCGTCGGCCCGCATCCGGTCCGCCTCACGGTAGTGGACAACGACGGGCTATCCGCAACCACCACGCAGGTGATCAACGTCGGCGGCATTGGGATCCCCCCAATCATCGGAGAGCCACCAATGGGCGGGATCCCGGGGATCTTCGTATGGGGGACCGATACCTGGAATGTGACGGTGAACGCTGGTGCAGGTTGGACGAGCGCGCGTCGCTACCGGCTGGAACTGCGCACCGACGGGTCGTTCCAGAACGTCAACCGCGCAGTAGCCGGCGTTCCGGGGGTCGTCCCGCTGGGTATCGTTCCCACCCCGATCGATGCCGGCAGAACGCTTGTTTTTGAGGGGGATTTGCTCAGTGGCCGGATAAACCATACGTTCACTGTCCCTGATTCAGAGAGCGTCTGGATGCGCTTGCAGCTTGATATCGACGGAGACGGAGACCTCGATGAGTCGACGGGATTTGTCTACCTGCGCTCCTGGATGGTCCGCCCACCGACGGTTCCGTTCGTGGTCGGACTGCATAGAGATGCGATCGGCCCTCTCGTCCCGGGGATGAACTTCCGCATCGGGTCGGCCTTCGTCTACACAGCGACCACCAGATTCGTCATGTGGATGACCGACATAGCTACACTGGAAAGACGCTAGATTAAAGGACTAAACTCACGGCGGGGTCGCGATTTTGCGGCCCCGCTTTTTTCGTGACTCTATGTATGTTAACTGGTGGTCATAGATCGAGAGCACTCTACTGCAGTTAGGAACCAAACCAAGCTTGAGAAGTTGTGGTATTGCCGTTGCCCCATTCTCACAGCCCGGTATGTTCTCCTCCAAAGCTGCATTCAGGATCTCTCAAAAAGACCAACGCCAACCCAGCTCTAGCGCTACGGGGGCCAGGATTCCTGCCTGGAATTTAACCTGTGTACTAAAGCCAGTGGCCAGCGGAATGTCCGTCGTCACCGCTATACGTGAAACTCCCAACAGCCCCCCTGTGGATGAGAAGAAGACGGTCGCCTCCAGACTGTAGTAGGCGCCACAGCCAGCAGGCCCACAGGTTCCGAACCTCCAATATGCGAACTCCTCCCTGCGAAAGCCGCCGGGAACACGAGCAGGGACAGTCGCCAACATCACCTCGACAAAGGGGGCTGAGATCCGTGCACCCGGGCAGATAGCACACGCAAGGAAACACCGCACCTTGAATCCATAGACCTCAAATCCATCGAGCAGGGCATAGTGCTCGTTCCAGGTGATATCCCCATACATGGTGATGTTCCCTGTATGCCTCAGCCATACCCAGCGTGGACTTAGTGAGAGCTCCTTGGCTGCAGTTGTATATCTCACCCGGGCATCGAACGCCAATCCACCCAGAAAGGGCAATAGGATGCCCCGAAGCTGGATATCTGCATGGGCAAAGCCCTTCTCCCGGGTGAAGAACACCCATCCTTGACCACGGATCCCAAATGCCTCCTTAAGCAAGGGGAGAGAACTTGTCCGGGCAAGAATGTTCTTGAATTCGAGGCCTCCGCCCTCATCCTCCAGGTGCGCGGTAAGGGAGAAGGGGTGCAGGTGTATGCTCAATGTATAAAGGAGATGTGACCTTGGCGGGGTGCCGCCACGAAGGGAATGACGCACCCACAGGCGCCATCGCAGCGCGTTGACAGTCCCCATCAGTCCAAAGTGGGATGATCTGTAGGATGCGGTTGCCGGATCCACAGTGAGCCCGAAGCTAAAGGGTATTCTCAGCAGATTTCCTCTCCCATGGAAAGCGAGGCTCCTCCACTCTACCGCGGTGAAGTCAGCACTGACTCTCACAGTAAGAGGGGAGATCCCGACACGGAATCCAAAGGTGAGATCCAGGCGGCTCGCCCCCACGTGAAGGGAGGGTAAGAGACCGAACCTCCCGCTCCACAGTCCGCGCAACCCGCTGAAAAAGAGCGTCGATTCAAACTGGGCCACAAGATCACGATTCTCCTCGGCGATAAACTCCAAGACACTGGAGGTTTCCAGCAGTGCGCCGCCTTCCATCCAGCCCATGAATCGGAAGCCCGGGTTCGGCTCCGCCTGGAGAAAGACAAACGCGCCTTCTGCGTGAAACCCTGCACCATAGACGGTTCCCGTGCCAAGTGGTTCTATCTGGACCGCTATATAGACTGTTGTCTGTGCCCAAACCGCGGAGGCAGAGAAGAGAAGTACCGCGAGGATTAACACCCTAACCAGTGTAATCGTACGATTGGTCATCCTACACATTCTCCTTCTCGCCGTTGGTTTCTATCATGCACTGTGGAGGGAGCACAGGTGTCCATTCCCGGTCGCCGACCTTGAACTGAAATGAGGAAGCGTCGTCAGGATCTGTATCCCTCGGGACATAGGCACTCGCATCGGCAACAATAGGCCGGGCCAGATCGTCTATTCCACTCGCCATCATGATGTTCTCCAGGATCGTTCCCAATGGAATCGCTCGATCGATTGTCACGGTAAAGATCAGTTCCAAGACCTCCCCCGCCTCCAAGGAAAGTCCCGTCTCCCATACAAGAAACCCTCCCCCGGGTAGTGCCAGGGGCTCGATAGGCATTCCCAGCTGTTCCCCAGCATGGATTAGCACCGTACTCTCCGGGACATATCTAAGCCCGACCGGCAAGAGATCTTCAATCAGCACGAAGTGAGTAGGGCCATATCCTACATTCTGCACTGTAAGCACGAACTGAAGGCTGCTTCCTGGCTTCAGCGAAGGTATGACGCACGCGCAGGGATCGATATAGATGGCCTTAGAAGTGACCAGGGCCGGCATCCCTACCCGGATACGGGTCTCGCCCCTGTCGGGATAGAAATCTTCTGTGTTGACGTCATATTCCGGAATTGGGGTTCCGGCATCGTCCACGCCGCTGATTTGGGCCAGGTTCACCAGGAACGTGCCCGGCACAGCATCAGGGGTCACTCGGGTTCGGTAGGTGATGGTCAATGTGCCTCCCCCGGCCAACACAAGGGAGAGATCAGCAAATAGAGCCCCGGTCGCACCGTCCCTGATGTCAAGGATGCCGTCCGTGAGCGGGTTGTTCACATGATAGGAACCAAGGCCATAATCGGTGTCGTATTCCAGCCCTGGCGGCAAGGTATCGAAAAAATCTATGTTGTAGGCAATACCCCGGCCTACATTGCGGACCGTCACCCGATAAACGATCACGTCCTCAGGGAGGACGGTTTCAGTGGGCCATATCGTTGCGCCGCCACGCAGGACATCCACGATCTCCTTAACAAGAGAAAATCCGGGCTTATACACACCTATCGTTTCCAGACCGGTGTCGTCAGGATCGGGGTCATGGGGATCGTCATCAGACGTATCCCCGGCCTGGGGGTTCTCAGGGGGAATCGGTGTATTGTAGCCGTCCACACCGGTGGCGGTGGCTGTATTCACCAGGTCCACGCCCTGCTGCACAAAGCTTGTCACCAGGGCGGAGAACTCGGCGACCAGGGTCGCTCCACCATCAATCTGAACCGAGATAGTAGCCACCAGATGTCCGGTCGCTCCATGCGCAATCCCTAGTGAACCGGCCTGCGTGGGTGAACTCACTGTGTAATGGCCGTCATCGTAGGCCAATCCCGCTGGGAGATCATCGGTGAAGTTCACGTTATAAGCAGTGCCATCGCCCACATTACGGACGGTGAATCGATAGAAGATAAGATCTCCAGGCTCCACTGCCCCCGTAGGCCAGATACTTGCGCCGCCACGTCGGACGTCCACGATCTCCTTGTTCACGGAAAGGGCAGGCACAGCAGCAGCCACGTGGAAGACAAAACTACAGTCGTCCGGGTCATTGTCCGCCGGCACCAGCACGCTGTTGTCGGGCGGAATCGGTGTGCCATCACCTTCTCTACCGGTGGCGCACATGGTGTTCTTATAGACTACCCCTGGTGCGATGGCACTGGTAACGACGGCAGAGAACTCCAGGGTCACTGCCTCGGTATGTCCA
>JAJOKK010000178.1 GCA_021129875.1 Candidatus Bipolaricaulota bacterium | reverse complement strand
GTCTTGCCGGCGCCGTTCGGTCCGAGAAAGCCGAACACCTCGCCGGGAAAGACGGCAAGATTCAGCCCATCGACCGCAGTCAGGCTGCCGAATCGCTTCGTTAAGTTTTCCAGTTGCAGTATCGGATTGTTCATATTTGGCATCCTCCTGGTTTAGCAGATACACGTCTATCTCTCACTGAAGATTATTTGCGTTTCATTTTGCACTTCGCACTTTCATTATTCGCGCAGTCTTCTCCCGGTGAGCGACAGGAAGACATCCTCAAGGTTCGGTTGGCGGACGACCATGTTCTTGAGCGGGAGATCGCGTTTGCCTGCCCACGCTAGCATATGCTCCATCGTCGGTGCGAGGTCTTCCGTCTCCACGGTGACCAGATCACCATCCTTGCGGACGGCGCAGTCGCTGGGCTTGTCGCATGTTGCGAGCGAAGCCAGATCGTCCTCACTCAGATCGGGGGCGGTGAACTCGATGATCGTCTCCTGGCCGAGGCGGGCGGCCAGCTCTCGCGGGGATCCCTTGGCGATGATCGTCCCATGGTCCATGATGCAGACATTGTCGGAGAGGACCTCGGCCTCCTCCATGTAGTGCGTGGTGAGGATGATCGTCTTCCCTCTCTCTTTCAGATCGGTGATGATCGACCAGATCTTTCGCCGCGCCTGCGGGTCGAGCCCGGTCGTCGGCTCGTCGAAGAAGAGGAGATCGGGGTCGTTCACCAGCGCCACCCCGACTGCGAGCCGCTGTTTCTGCCCGCCGGAGAGGGTCTTGACGTAGGCGTTTGCCTTCTCTTCGAGGGCGACATTGGCAAGGACCGCATCAGGAGAAAGAGGGGACTTGAAGAAGGAGGCGAAGAGGGCGACCACCTCCTTCACTTTGAGGTACGGCTCAAAATTCCCCTCTTGGAGAAGGACCCCCATACGTTCCTTAACAGCGCGGTTTATCCGCTTGAGGCGGACGCCGAAGACCTCTATCTCGCCCGAATCCGGATCGCGGATCCCCTCGAGGATCTCCAGGGTCGTTGTCTTACCGGCCCCGTTCGGGCCGAGGATGGTGAAGACACTCGCGCCCGGGATCGCAAACGAGATGCCGTCGACAGCACGCACATCACCGTAGTACTTCACAAGGTCCGTCACCCGCAACATTGCACTTCTCACGCCGATCACCTCGATCTGGTATAAAGAGGATCGTACCCCATTGTTTTCCCGCAACGCAAATTTACAGTGAATGCTGATTCGCCCACTGATCCGGTGACTCTGGGGGTATCAATATAGCAAAGACCTCTATGCGTTGTAATGGACTTATTCTGCATAGACGAGCTTGTTGCCCAATCCTTCGTTAGCCATTGCTTGGACCAGCTTCCAAGAGCTGTCATCCGTGGGGATGAACCCTCATCTTGAATAACACCCCGGATGAAGGCCTCCTTGCATCCATATGCTCGGTTTCAGAGAGTCCGCGCCCAGAACCAAGGGCAACCAGACTCTCCTCCGGTCTCTTACGCCCGACAGGCCTAGAACCACGGATTGACACAGATCAGAGAAACCTGTTGCGTAAGCCTTTTCTGCTGCTCATCGTCAAACTCGGTTGCGAAGCAAGGCCGGAGGCCCACCCCGTAGCTTTAAGCATTCACTCATCACTCTTCACTCCGCCCTCTTGGCCCTGCCCCCGGCGCACAACCCCAGTCCCGTAACGGGCGGAGAGGCGATCGATCGCCTGTTCGAGGGCGGCCTCCTCTTCCTCGTCATCGAAGAGCGAGAGTTGACGCACTGTTGCGTTGCTCAATCGGCTGACCCCCACTCCGATAAGGCGCACTCCCTGCCTTGCAAGCGGGACGCGCTGACGCAGAAGGTCGAGGGCATACGCCTCGATCAGCTTGCCGGAATCGGTCCGCTCCCCAAGGCTGACCTGCCGGGTGATCGTCTGGAAGTCGGAGAAACGGACCTTGATCCGCACCGTTTTCCCTAGTAACTTCTCCCATCGCAGCTGCGTGGCCGTCTCGTGTGCCAGACGCCTCACCACACTCTCGATCTCCTCGCGCCGATAGAGATCTTGGGGAAAAGTCTCCTCGCGCGAGATCGATTTCGGCTCACTGGCCAACTGCACCAAGGTGTCGTCTTCCCCGCGGGCGAGGCGGTGGAGAGTCCTCCCACTAGCTCCGAATTCACGCACCAGGAAATCGAGCGTAGCTGTCCGCAGGTCGCGAATAGTGGAGATGCCAAGGCTGCTTAACCGTCGTTCGGTCACCCTGCCCACCCCCCAGATCATCCGCACTGGGAGAGGGTCGAGGACTTCCTGCACGCGCTCTTCAGTGATAATCACTAACCCATCCGGCTTTTCAAGCTCGGAGGCGAGCTTGGCCAGGAACCGATTAGGGGCTAGCCCAACCGAACAGGTAAGGCCGATGGCTTTGCTGATGCGGTCTTTGACCCGGACTATGATCTCCTCTGCCGGGCCGAAGACACGCTCGCTTCCGGTGAGGTCGAAGAAGGCCTCATCGATGGAGACGGTCTCCACAAGGGGCGTGTACTCAGTGATGACTTTGCACACCTGGGCGGAGATCTCCTTATAGCGAGAGAAGCGTGGCGCAAGGTATATCCCGTTCGGGCAAAGCTTCTTCGCCCTGGCCATCGGCATGGCGCTCCCTACTCCGTAGCTGCGCGCCTCATAAGAGGCGGTCGAGACGACCCCGCGCGGCCCCAGCCCACCGACGATGACCGGTTTCTTTCGATAGGAGGGTTCGTCGAGTTGTTCCACGGCGGCGAAGAAGGCGTCCATGTCCAGATGGGCTATTTTTATTTTTATTTTTATTTTGCTGGCCGGCTCGTTCATAGCCCCCCGGGAAAGCCTTGAATGAACACCGCTGTCTGTTGGGAGGCGATGTTGTTCACCACCCGGTAGGAGGCCTCTCCATACCCGGCGCTGTGATGAGAAATGGTCTCGGGAAAAGGGAGTGAAGCAAGGGACCTTCCCGTGAGCCGGATCTTCTCCTCATCGGCAAGCTCGCAGATGAGCGACCATAACCGCACAAAACGCTCGCGGCTTCCACCGGCAGGCGATTGCGCGACGAGGAACCTGGTTAGCTCATCGATCTTCACTCCGCGGGCCTTGCACGCTTGGAGATGGAGCCGCCCCACCCGCCCCGCCGGATCGATCGTCTGTAGCGCCTCCATGCCCACCCCGGCCGCCGGATCGATACCCTCCCACTCCCGTGCCAACCGCTCAGTAAAACCGGTCCGGTCGTTGAGAAGATGACCAACACCAAAAACAGCCTGGTAGACTAGCTTCTGCAGATCGGCCGCCGTCATCTGTGGATGAAGCGCGATCTCGTGACGCAGGATCTTGAACAGCCTCTCTTTCTCGGTCACTATAGAAAGAGGATAGAATAGGGCGAGAGGTGAGTCAAGGTGCGTATCGCGATCACAGGGCGACCCGGTGTAGGAAAGACGACACTGATCGAGCGTCTGCTCGAACGGATCCCTTTGAGCACAGGGGGGATGCTGACCAAGGAGATCAGGAAGTGCGGCCATCGTATCGGCTTCTCCATCATCGACATCGATAGCAAGGAAGAGGGGACCCTCGCCCATCTGCATCAACAGCAGGGCCCGCGGATGGGCCGATACACCGTCAACCTGCACGACCTTGAACATATCGGGATCGCGGCGATCCGTTCCGCCATCCGGGAGAAGGACCTCGTGGTGATCGACGAGATCGCGCCGATGGAGATCTCGTCACCCGCCTTTCTCCCCGTAGTAGAGGAGGCGCTGGCAAGCGGCAAGCCGCTGATCATCTCCACCCACGCCCATCTCGACCATCCGCTCGTCCATCGGATCCGCCGCGAGTTCACCCTCTACCGCGTCAAGCTGGGAAACCGCGACCGGCTGGTGGAGACGATCGTCGATTCCCTCATGAGCGAAGGGATCCATCCAACCGCCCTCTGACCAAGTGATCGCTCCCTCCCCTTTTTTGTCGGCAGCGCGCCAGCCTGCTATTCTAGCGCAACAGGCGACATGCCAATCTCGGCTTGCGCGGCAGATGAGAAGAAGAAGGAGCGATACGATGAACAATCTCAAAGAGCAGGCATGGTCGCATTTCACCGACCACCAACCGGTGATGCTGGCGACAGGAGAGGGGGAGCAACCGCGGGTCCGCCCGGTCACCCTGATCCATCACGAACAGGGGTTCTGGATTGCAACCGGGAGCAAGAGCGCGAAGGTGAAGCAGATAGAGCGCAATCCGCAGATTGAGTTCTGCCTGCAGTTTCAAGGGGAGGGCGACGGTGGCTACGTGCGCGTCGCAGGCAAGGGAGAGA
>JAJOKK010000202.1 GCA_021129875.1 Candidatus Bipolaricaulota bacterium | reverse complement strand
CCGAGACGGTGAAAGCTTCTGTTCTGCAAGGAGAAGCGGGTTATGCAACAGCCTGACTTTATCGCAAACAGGGTAGTGAGGCAACCAATTTAACGCTTGCAATTTTCATTTTGAATTTACCGGAACGGAGTGCGGGGTCTCTTCTTTGCCTCCGTAATGGCGAAGACCAGGACAGACTCTTTCAGCGGACCCTTGCACCGCCTGCAGCATAGGGCTACCCTTGTCGCCATCGCAAGGCGGCAAAATATCCGCGTTAATAAGGAAGGTAGAGGAACTATGCTTGAAGTCGGGTTGGCGAACGAAATAAAGAGAACAGTTGAACGCAAGGATCTGGCAAGCGCTTTCGGGAGCGGCTTGGTAGATGGATTGGCGACCCCGGCACTCGTTGGGTTCTGTGAGGAATGCGCGCGGCTCACAGTGGACCATCTCCTTACAGATGGCCGGCAGACCGTCGGCACACGGATCGACTTGCGGCACCTGGCAGCAACGCCGATGGGGATGGAGGTAACCGTACATGCAAAACTGGTCGAGGTCGATGGGCGGCGCTTGCTGTTCACCGTTGAGGCGAGGGATGAGGAGGAGAGCATCTGTGAAGCGGAACACGAGCGATTCATCATCGACTCTGAGCGCTTCGCCCGTCGGCTCACCGATAAACAACGGCCCGGACCCTAAAACCACCGTTAAAAGCGACCTGGTTGTTCTGCGATGGAACCAGAATCACGCAACCGGCGGGCAAGTTTGTGGGCAGGTTGCAAACTGAACGGTCAGTGCTGCGCCCCGCTGACCGCGACTTGCATGTGAAATCTGGTTATGCGGTTCTAACCGCTGCTTTCGCTAACTATAACGGTGTGATCGATACGGTTCGGCACGTTGGGTGGCGAGCTGCTGCAGAGAAGGATTGCTTAGCTCCCCTTCTCTTGCGGAAACGACAAACCTATCCAGGGGTGCCCTAACTGCTCCGGCCGCAGCAGTTCTTGTACTTCTTCCCCGATCCGCAGAGGCAGGGGGCGTTGCGCCCGGGTTTCTTTTCTGCCGACACAGGCTTGCTCTTCGGGCGCAACGCCGTCGAGCTGACCGACCCTGCGCCCGCGTGCACGTATTGCATCTCGCGGGCCTCTCTCGCCGGTGCACCGCTGCTCGGCGTGCCAAGCCGAGGGTTCAACAGGGTGGAGACGATCTTCTGTGTTGCGCGGGTGAGCATCTCCTGAAAGAGGGCAAATGATTCCCGCTTGAAAACGATGAGTGGGTCGGTCCCTGCGTAGGCGGTCAGGCCGATCCCTTCTTTCAAGTCGTCGAGGGTGTAGAGGTGCGTCAGCCAGGTGTCATCGATGGTGGAGAGGATGATGTAGCGGGCAATCAACGGGAACTGCGGGCCGATCCGCACCTCCTGCTGTGCGAGAGCGTGTTCCATATGATCGACCACCGCTTCGGTCAGTTCCGCCGTATTCTTTTCATCTAAATCCTGCGCTGTACAGTGATGATAGACCGAGATTGCGTGCGCCAGTCCGGCTAGGTTCCACTCGTCCGCAGGGACAGACGGGCCGGCGTAATCGGCGATCAGTCCGCCGGCAACCTCCTCGAACAGGTCGTGGAGGTAGTCACCGAGGTCATCCATCGGAAGAGAGTCGGTCTGATCCTTGGGCGGTAATAGGAAGCGGTCGCGCAGGGAGTAGATCGCCTCGCGCTGCTTGGCGCGGACGAGGTCGTAC
Organism: Candidatus Bipolaricaulota bacterium; assembly: GCA_021129875.1. Lineage (GTDB taxonomy): Bacteria > Bipolaricaulota > Bipolaricaulia > UBA7950 > UBA9294 > JAJOKK01. The sequence goes on along the minus strand of JAJOKK010000202.1, from coordinate 2,640 downwards.
TCGAGCAGGTGCTTGCGGATCTCGAAGTTTCGCCCTTCGACGCGTTTCTGTGCACGACGGATTGCTCCAGACAGGAGATCGTGCTCGATCGCCTGTCCCTCCTCCATTCCCAACCGATCCATCACCGCAGCGATTCGGTCCCCGGCGAATATGCGCAGCAGGTCATCCTCAAGGGAGAGGTAGAATTGGGAGGAGCCGGGGTCTCCCTGGCGACCGGCGCGCCCGAGGAGCTGGTTGTCGATCCTGCGGGATTCGTGGCGCTGGACCCCGATAACGTGCAGTCCGCCCAACTCGGCGACCCCCTCGCCGAGCTTGATGTCGGTCCCGCGTCCGGCCATGTTCGTGGCGACGGTGATCACCTCCCTCTGTCCAGCCTCTGCGACAATCTGGGCCTCATTCTCGTGGTGCTTGGCATTCAACACGCTGTGCGGAAGGTCGCGCTCTTTTAGCAGGGCGGAGAGTTGTTCCGACTTCTCAATCGAATCTGTCCCCACGAGGACCGGCCGGCCCAGCCCGTGCAGGCGGGCGATCTCCTCGGCGATCGCGGCGAACTTCCCCGTCTCCATGCGGTAGATTACGTCCGGCTTTGCGTCGCGGATGAGCGGGCGGTTGGTGGGGATCACGAGGACCGGGAGGGCGTAGATCTGCTTAAATTCATCCTCCTCAGTCTTCGCCGTGCCGGTCATCCCGCAAATCCCCTTGTAGAGCTGGAAGTAGTGCTGGAGAGTGATCTGGGCCAGGGTCTGCGATTCGCGCTGAACCGTCATCCCCTCTTTCGCCTCCAATGCCTGGTGGAGGCCGTCGGAGTACCGCCGATCGGGCATCAGTCGACCGGTGAACGTATCAACGATCATCACCCGCGCGTCCTTGACAATGTAGTCGCGCTCCTTCTTGAACAGGTGAAGCGCCCGCAGCGCTGTCTCCAGGTGGTGCAGGATGTCAGTGTGCTCAGGGGCGTACAGGTTCTCGATCGACAGCAACTGCTCCCCTTTTTTGATCCCGTTATCGGTGAGGGTGAGGCGTCGTGTCTCCTCATCAATCTCAAAATCCGCATCCCGCTTGAGCCGGCGGCAGACCGCGGCGAACTTGCGGTACCGGTCGACCGACTGCGCGGTCGAGCCGGAGATGATAAGCGGAGTTCTCGCTTCGTCGATCAGGATGTTGTCAATCTCATCGATGACCGCATAGTCGAGCGGGCCCTGCACCTTCTGGTCGGTCGTCATAACCATGTTATCACGCAAGTAATCGAATCCGAACTGATTATTCGTCCCGTAGGTAATATCGGCCGCATACGCGATCTGCCGTTCTTCAGCCGCCATATTTTCCTGCAGGAGGCCGACGGAAAGGCCGAGGAACTCGTAGATCGGTCCCATCCACTCCCGATCGCGGCGGGCAAGGTAGTCGTTCACCGTCACCACATGCACCTTCCCAAAAAGAGCATTCAAGTAAGCAGGGAGGGTGGCGACGAGGGTCTTACCTTCTCCGGTCTGCATTTCAGCGATTTTCCGCTCGTCGAGGGCGAGTGCCCCCAGGATCTGCACATCGTACGGCCGCATATCGACCGTGCGCACCGCAGCCTCACGCGCAACAGCGAACGCCTCGCTCCTGATCTCATCCTTTGACTCTCCAGACTGGATCCGGGTGCGGAACTCTTCAGTCTTCCCTTGCAAGCTTTCGTCGGAGAGCTGCGCGGTCTCATCGGCCAGGGCGTTTACCTTTTGCAGCCGCTGGGAATAGCGTTTCAAGCGTTGCTCATTAGTCTGCCCGAGGAGAAAATCCAAGGTTCGTTTTATGCGTTCGATTGCCATTGTTAAGGATCACCGGTTGCAGTATAGAAACAGAGAAACGTTCTTGCAACGGTTGCGTGAGAACAGGGACAGACCCTCTCGTTGCGCCTTGACCGCCTGTCGCCTATCCGCCGACAGGCCGTATTTATCCACAGCATTACAAGAGAACCCCTGTTTAATGGTGGAGGCGAGCGGATTCGAACCGCCAACCTCTGCGATGCGAACGCAGCGCTCTCCCGATTAGAGCTACGCCCCCCATTTACTCCGTAGACCACAGATCGACACCAGAATCCGTGCCTCTAGGTTAATATCCGCGAGATACGCACTCTAGTAAGTCGATCTGTGCCGCCATTCTGGTGGCGGGGGCCGGATTCGAACCGACAACCTCCGGGTTATGAGCCCGACGAGCTTCCAGTTGCTCCACCCCGCGATATCTTCTGTCGGGCGCGGGATTCGAACCCGCACGAGAAAAACCTTAAAGGACTTTGAGCCCTTTGTGACTGCCAATTTCGCCACCCCGGCGATTTCCCGACTGTTCCTTACTTAGAGCAAGATCGAAATTCAAACCCTCGGTCCTCCCATAGCAAGGTACGGGGTCTATCGCGATACTATCCCTCATAAGCAAGACTAAGTATACCGGATAACCTCGCCCTCTGCAACGATCGAATTTTGGGTGCATGTTTGGTTCTGCACACTCCAGACATAAGCATCCAGTAAACCCATACTGGCTGGAATGTGGGGTTGCTGAATAAGTACGCCCCTCACCGATACGGGGTTGTAGGTTCACTGGAATCGGCCGAAGATATGCTTTATCTTCATGGGGCGACCGCTGTTACGTCTGCGAGCGGAGTGG
>JAJOKK010000108.1 GCA_021129875.1 Candidatus Bipolaricaulota bacterium | reverse complement strand
GTCTCGATGAGGCTCGTCTCGAGGAAACACGTCTCGAGGAAACACGTCTCGAGGAGGCACGTCTCGAGGAGGCACACTTCGGGGAGGACTGACCCTGCATGAGAAGCGGGCTGCTGTTGGCGATTGTGTTCTTCTCTTTTTTCGCCTTCACGCTTGCAGTAAGCTGCGGTGAGGCGCCTCTGTTCGTCAACAGGGCAGAGGTCTCTCTTGCGCTCCCGCTGCTCCGGCAAGACGGCCGCCTGCTGGTCCCTCGACATGAGTTCGGCTTAAAGGTGGGGGTCGAGACGGCGTATGTCGAGGAGGAGAACGCAATCGTCCTTCGCTGGGCTGCAGGGAGACGGTCCTTTCCCGTCGATCGCTTCCCTGTTCACGAGGGCGTCTATTACATCCACCTTGATAAGCTTCTCACACTCATCGATGCGCGAGTGCATACGATCGGTGGGTATCTCTATATCGAAACCGAACCGCTGTACCTGCTCGCCATGGAGGCGACCGCAGAACGGGTGACCGTCCGCTTCGATGGTTTCGTCCCGCACGAGTCGATTGAGGCAGAGCCGGGGATAATCCACCTGCGTTTTCACCATTCCTTGCTGGCGACTACACCGCGCCGGAGCGTCTTTACCGGAGGGGCGATCACTGCGGTGACGCTGCGGAGAGAGAACCACCAGACAGTTGATCTCATCGTGGAAACGGCGGACGGCTTCATCCCGCAGACCAGGCGATTCGACGTGCCCGGTTTCTACTCGATCTCGCTCTCCTTCACCGACCGGCCTTTGGCCGAGGTACCCTTCACTGCGGCGCCCTCGGTTGAGGAACCATTGACCAAGGCGACGGCGACAGTAGAGATCTTCCCGCACCTGACGCACCACACGCTCGTAACAGATTTGGGCCGGGGATCGGTGACGATCAACTACCTGCACGTGGAGGAATGGCGCCGGCACTATAGGCTCATCCCCGCCGTTTCAGAGAGGGGTGTGGGGAGGCTTGTTCGGTTGGAGGAACTGGCCCGCTTACGCATGGCACACGCCGCGATCAACGCCAACTTCTTCGACACTGCGACCGGCCTTCCGGTAGGACTCCTTATCATCAACGGACAGGCGCTCAGATCTAACCACGAACGTCGAGCCGCGCTAGGGATAGACATCTTCGGCCGTTTGACCTTCTTCAACCCGGCCATCTCCCTTTTCTTGCGCATCGACGGGGGGAAGATCGCGGTCGACGACGTCAACCGGCCGATCAGATCGGACGAGATCGTCGTCTACACCGCGGGGTACCACGGTCGGATCGCCCGTATTCCCGCACAGTCGTTCCGCGTGATCAAGGTGCGCGGCAACCGCATCATCGCAATTCATGACGGGCCGTACGTAACCGAAGACCGCTCCGCCGACCTGGTGGTGGCGAGCGGTACAGCCCGTGCAAGGCTCGCCGGACTGCGGGTGGGCGATAAGGTGAACATCGAGCACAGACTTGACGAAGGGGACCTCCTCATCACCAATGTGGTCAGCGCCGGCCCGATGCTGGTCGTCGAGGGGCGGGAGGTGCTCGACCCCGAAGCGGAGAGTTTCCGGCCGGGGACGCGTCTGGTCGACGGTCTTGCTGCGCGGAGTCTGCTCGCCGTCGATTGGCACGGTGGCCTGATCCTGCTGACCGTCGCTGCGAATCGAACGAGCGTGGGCGCAGACTTTGATGATCTGTTAACGATCCTGCGTATGTTGCCGGTGCCGGTGCGTTATGCGATCGCATTCGACGGCGGGCACGCAAGTTCGCTCGTCTTTAAGGATGGCGTTACCTATAGGGAGATCTCCAGCGGGGGTGCTGTTGCGGTCGGCCTCCTCCTCGTCCCGACCGTTCGATGAAACGCCTTTTCCGCAACGTCATGTTGATGGCGCTGGCAACCGGTATCTCGCGAATATTCGGCCTGCTACGCGATGTGACGATCGCCAACCGTTTCGGGACAAGCGAGGTCTACGACGCATTCCTGATCGCCTTCTTCCTCCCTGTCTTCCTCCGTAAACTTCTTGCCGAGGGCGCCCTCTCCACCGCGTTCATCCCTGTCTATACCGAGTCGATCATCACCGACGATGAGGCCGACCGGTTCGCAAGCAACGTCCTCTCCCTGCTTCTCATCCTCTTCCCGCTCGTCGTCGCTCTCGGAATCCTCCTCGCTCCGTATTACCTGCCGTTCCTGGCAAGCGGGTTTCCTCCGGAGAAGCTTGACCTCTCCATTCGCCTTGCCCGCATCCTCTTTCCGTTCATCGCGTTCGTCGGGTTTGCCGCAGTCTTCATGGGAATACTGAACGCGCACCACCGTTTCTTCGCCGCCTCGCTCTCTCCGATCATGTTCAACCTGGGGATGATCGGCGGCGCCCTGTTCCTCTCACCACGTTTCGCAGTCGAACCGATATACGGGCTGGCGCTGGGAGCGCTCATCGGGGGAGCGGGGCAGATCTTATTACAGATCCCTTCGTTACGGCGGGTCAAGTTCCGCTTTCGCTTCACCCTTCTCCCTCTCCATCCGGGGATCCGAACGATGGGCAGGCTGATCCTCCCCGCGCTCTTCGGGTTAGCGGTGATGCAGCTGAACCTCCTGGTCGACAACAAAATTGCCTCCCACCTGCCGACCGGGGCGATCTCCTCGCTGCAATACGCAATGCGCCTGTTCCAGCTTCCGTTAGGGGTCTTCGCGGTGAGCATCGCCACCGCGTTACTGCCGTGCTTCTCCACCTCTTTAGCAGATCAGAAACGCGAGCGCTTTTCAGCGTACCTGGCCGATGGGGTCAGTGCGAGCGCGTTCATCCTTCTCCCGGCTATGGCTGGCCTGTACGCAATCGGGCCCGGTCTGATCCGGCTCATATTCGAGCACGGAAGCTTCACCCCCGACGACACCCTGCGCACGGCGAACATCCTCTACTTCTATCTTGTGGGGATTCTTCCTTACGGGTTGGTCTCCATCTTCACCCGCGCGTTCTACGCCTTGGGGCGGACCCGAGTCCCTCTCCTCGCTTCAGCCTGCGCGGTCGTGGCGAATATCACGTTCAACCTCCTTCTAGTCGGGCCGATGCAAGAGGGAGGGCTGGCGTTGGCGACCTCGATCGCTGGTATCGTCAACGCGGCGATACTTGCCCTCTTCCTATGGCGGAAGTTCCCGCCGAAGAAGGAAAAGTTTGCAGAATGGGGCAAGATCGCTCTTGGGACAGGGATTGTCTTTGTCACCGCGTGGATGGCACAGTCCTTGGTCGGGGGACGATGGGCGCCGGTCCTCCTCCCCACCCTGGTCGGGGCTATCTGCTACCTTGCCTACGCGCGGGTGAGCGGACTGTGGCGGCTGATCAAGATCAGTACAGATCGTCCGGGGTGAGGATCAGCCCGCTCGGTTCTTCCTCGTCGCTCCTCGGGATGTCCAGCTCTTCCATGTGGGCAAAGAAGCCTTGCAGGAACGCGCGTGGGTTATCAGGCTCGTGAAGGAGCTCGATGATCTTTTGCAGCCTTGTGAACCCCTCTCTGATCCGCTCCCGGTCGGCCGGATCTATGTCCATCGGGCCGAGCTCGTCCATCAGTCGACGGGCGAGCGACGAAGGAGGGACTACAATAAGTTCGATCGGGCTGAGCTCGGTATGAGCGTAGCCGAGAGCAGAGAGGGTCTCCGCATCGGTCGCCCTGCCGTGCTCCTCTATTGCGGAGCAGAGCAGCCGTTCGAGGTTTATGAAGAAATAAAAGTCTTCCATCCGGTCGAACAGATCCGCGTTGATCTTGATCCATGCCGCGCGGTAGCGGGAATGCTGCCTATCGCGTTGGAACTTTTCGTTCCGGTCCAAGTGCACGCAGGCCTGTGGACAGGCGATCCGCACGAGACGGTTCTCCCCGCAGCAGCGGCTGCAGATCTCCCCTCCAAGGGCTGGGCATCGCCGGCTCCCTCGTCGTTTCCCGCAATGATTACAGACCTTCGTCATCGTCTCAGCGGTTGTACCCGAGCTGTTCCTTGGCTGAGGGCGAGAGGAGGTCCGGGCTCCACGGGGGATCCCACACCAGGCTCACCTCGACATCGGCATCCTCGAACGTCTTACGGATCTCCTGCTCGACACTCCCCGCAATCATCCCGGCCATCGGACATCCAGGGGTGGTGAGGGTCATGTCGACACTGATCTTGCCCTGCTCTATCTTGATGTTGTAGATCAACCCCAGATCGACCACGTTGATCCCCAACTCAGGGTCGATCACGTTCTCCAAACAGGACATTACCGCATCACTGGTCATGTTCATCGCCTCCTCCTTAATCTGGCTCGAGTATACACTTCTTCGGCAACTGCTGGAAGTCATCGGGCGGGTTGTAGCGATGCACCTAAGCTCCGTTTACGCGTCGCTGTAGAAGCTGACACTTACCCACACGTAAGACCGTGGGTCATGGACTAGCCCTCTCATTGG
>JAJOKK010000177.1:2688-4546 GCA_021129875.1 Candidatus Bipolaricaulota bacterium | reverse complement strand
CGGACCTGCGGTCTTATGGGGGAAAAAGACATCAATTCTCACCTCGTGCGCATGTAAATTAGAAACCGTTACCCACTTAAAACGACGAAGAGCCGTATCCATCCGTGGTTCCCTTCGGACGCGGTTCAGGGATGGGTTTACTGAATACGTACTTTTCACCCGACTTCATACTGCTCCGTCCGCTTGCAGGTTGAACGCCCAGGGGTGTTCGGTCTAGAATGACTCGTTGGGGAGGGATGTACTCAAATGGGACTGAACTGCGGTCTGGTCGGTCTGCCCAGTTGTGGGAAGACTACGATCTACAACGCGATCACTTCTGCCGGTGCTAGGAGCTACGACGGCGCAAAGATGAACCGCTCGGTCATCGACGTGCCCGACCCGCGCATTGAGGCGCTCGCTGAGATTTACCGCGTCTCCAGAGCTGTCCCCACAACCCTTGAGGTAGTCGATATCCCCGGTCTTAAAGCCGGTTCCACTGCAAAGACCGGCCACGGAACAAAACTTCTCCTGCACATTAAGGACGTCGACGCGGTGCTGCATGTAGTGCGCTGTTTCGAGGATGAGAGCGTCCCATTCGAGCATCTGACAATCGACCCTGTTCGCGACGTAGAGACCGTGGACATCGAACTGATGGTCGCCGATAGCCAGACTGTAGAGAGGAAGATCGATCGCCTGGCGAAGAGGGTGCGCGCAGGGGAGAAGGGAGCGGCCCAGGAGCTTGTCGATTGCCAGAAGGTCCTCGCCACACTGAACGAGGGGGTCCCGGCCCGGCGACAGGGGCTGAACGCACACGAAGTCGCCGCCATCTACGATTGCCACCTCGTCTCATTAAAGCCGGTCCTGTACATCGCCAATCTCCAGACGTCCGCCGACGCCGAGAACAGACACGTCAAGGCACTGCAGGTGCTCGCCGATGTCGAAGGGGCGGGAATGATCACCGTCTGCGGACGGGATGAGGCCGATATAAGTCAACTCGATCCTGAGGATCGGCAAGAGTTCCTGATCGAACTCGGCATGGAAGAGTCGTCGATGGAACGGCTGATCCGCGCCGCTTATCGGATACTCGGCCTGGTCAGCTTTTTCACCGTCAACGAGAAGGAGATCCACGCCTGGACTTGCCGGAAGGGCGACAGAGCCCCCATTGCCGCGGGGAAGGTTCACACCGATATGGAGAAAGGGTTCATCCGGATGGAGGTGATCCGCTACGAGGACCTGATCGAACTTAAAAGCGAGTCCGCAGTGGTCAAGGCCGGTCGGCAGCGAGTTGAAGGGAAGGCCTATGAGGTCAGGGACGGGGACATCGTGTTCGTACGGTTCAGTCCACCGTGATAGGGGACCGCATACGAATACGACCAACGCTTGATCCAAAGACTGTTGTCGGCGCTGGATTATGCGATAAAGAGTCTTAAAGAAGCGGTTCGATGTCGGCGCTGGTGAGCCGTGCCGGGTGAGCGGAGAAACGGATTATCCCATCACGATCGATGATGAAGATATGCGGAACCCCGGGGATACCGTAGGCCCGCGCCACCCCTTGGGCAGCACTGAGCGATCCCCACAGGGCAACCATTTCGTCATATCCTGTCTCGGCAATGTAGGCGGCCGCGTCTTCTCTGGTCCGGTCGAGACTGACTCCGACCATCACCAGGCCCTGGTCCTTGTACCTGTTGAATAACTCCATAAGCGCAGGCATGGCGTTGCGACACGGGCGGCACCAACTTGCCCAAAAATTGAGAAGAACCACCTGTCCGCGAAAGGCATAGAGGGAAACGCTCTTCCCATCAAGGTCTTCTAGGGTGAAGCCCGGCGCGGTCATGCCGATCTCCGTTCCTATGGGTGAAACCTGAGCAGCGTTCGCTGG
>JAJOKK010000177.1:0-2588 GCA_021129875.1 Candidatus Bipolaricaulota bacterium | reverse complement strand
CCGCTGGAACAATAGCCGCTCGATCATCAACAGGGAGGACGGGATCGTTACTCCTTGCAATGCCCGCCTCCGGCTCTAAGGCCGGGCAGCGGCCGATGAGAAAGGTCGTCGCGATCACTCCGGCGACTGCGATCAGGACAATCACCACCAAAGGGATCACCCATCGCTGGTCGCCCCCTCTCTTGTTCAGCGGAACCTTGCTCTCCATCTTGCCTTATACGATACGATCGCATTATCAACTTGTCAAGCAAGAGATGAATATGGAAGGATCGTACCAGGCTGTTGCACAACCCTCTTATCCTTGCAGACCAGAAGCTTTCACCGTCTCGGGGGGTGTAGTATCCGGCCTTGCTTCGCAACCGAGATTGAAGACGAGCAGTAGGAAGGGTTGACTCAACAAACTCGATGGGTTTACTGAAGGCTTACGCAAAATCGACCTGTAGCAGGATTACATAGAGCTATGAGGAGATTCTATGAAACACTTCTGTGCGCCCTCGGAGAGCGAGTGCGTCCGCATTCGATGACTCCACCTCCAGTCGCTGGCAGGGTTGCAGGTGGACCAATGAACCGCCGTCGCACAATCAACGAGCGGCACAAGTCCGTTCTGATCGCGTTCGGCGCGGAAGATATCGCTGTTCTTTCCGCGGCGATTGAACCATTCCCCCCCTCTGCCGCTACATACTAGATAAAGGGAGCAAGATGCACTGGTGGCCCGATCTCAAAGGAGGGGTACGTAGTGGAGAGCTGTGATCTGCTAGACCACGTGGCACGCAACGACGAGCGTGCTTTCGGCCGGCTCTACGAACGGTTCGCCGATCGCATCTTCCGTTACGCCCTAACCCTCTTGCGTAACCGTCACCTGGCCGAGGAGGTCGTGCAAGAGACAATGATCGCTATCTGGAAGAACGCAGAGAGTTTCGGTGGCCGGTCGCAGGTTTCCACCTGGATCTTCGGTATAGCGCGAAACCAGGCGTACACCCTCCTACGTCGGGAGGTTGCTGGAGAACGCCGCTCCGTTGAGAAGCTTTTTCTCCCCGACCCGGCAGAGGAGGTCGAACGGGAGGAGCAGGTTCGCGCGGCGATGAGCGCCCTTCCTGTAGGGCAGAGGGAGGTTGTGTTTCTTGCCTTCTATGAGGGGTTGTCATACGGGGAAATTGCGCGGATACTCGCAGTCCCTGAAGGAACGGTGAAGTCACGCATGTACCATGCAAAACAAAAGCTTGCGGGAGCGCTCACATGACCGACTGCGCCAAGATAAGAGAGCTGCTCTCTTGGTACGCGAACAAAACCCTGTCAAGGGGCGAAGCACAAGCGGTCGCCCAGCACCTGGCGAGTTGTTCCGCCTGCCGGGATGAACTGGCACAGATCGTCCAGCTGATGTGGGAATTTAATGCGACCTTTGCGCAGATGCCTTCTGCACCGAAGAAGACATGGGACAAGGTGATAGCCAGCACACGGGGGATTGCCATTACACAACTCGATGTAGGGTCATTCCTCCTCGGCATCTCCTTGGGGTTGTCGGTCCCCCGGACCGGTCTTCCCCGAGTACGAAGCGATCTGCGATTTTTTGGCCAAAAAATAAAACTGTTCGACAATCAAAAAGGAGGTACGCAATGAAAAACGAAAGCGATGCAAAAAGCGATGCACAAGAAGTAGCGGAGGTCCTCGAGGTCGTCTCCGATAAGATCCCGGCGCTCTTGCGCAACATACGGGACGTGCTCTACTCCAAAGAATCAGCCGAGAACATGGCCGAGTCGGTGGGAATATTCTACAAAAAACTCATCGAGGCGGGGATCCCCAGCAAGGACGCGTTGGACATGGCTCGCGGGTATATGATCGACCTGCGCGACATGATGGGTTCGAAGGGGTTCGACTTGGGCGATCTGAAAGGGGTCGTCAGCGTGGGCGGCCTGAAGGGACGGAAAAAGGAGAGCGACGAGGCAGCCGACGAAGCAGATAACGAAGCAGATAACGAAGCAGACGACGAATGAGACGCGTTGCGCGGGCTCTCAGGGCTGTTGTCGCGATTTTGCGGTTGCTGCTTGCGGTTACAGCGATCTTGGCGAGCTTCCTGTGGAAGCGTTACTGGGCCGTGCGTACGTTCGAGCGCACCTTGAGACGCGCCGGTCTGCCTCGCGATGTGGCGAGGGAGTTCACCCGCGGCTACCGCCGGATGGCAAACCTCACCTCCGGCCGGCGCAATCTGAACAGGAAGAAGGTGTAATCAGATCCCTGGAGCGCCGGCGTCCCGCCGGCAAGTTGTTGGGCATAGGCCATGGACTGCCAGATCCAACGCCAAGAGATCACGGAAATCGTTAAGAACACCCTGCTCCATTTAGCCGGTTAGTGCTACCGGCTGAGCGCATGGTGCGTCATGTCGGTGGCGCAAGCAAAGCTGGATCACGTCCACGCGCTTAGCGAAATGCGTGCGGAGTGAGGAAAGACTGGGCTTTTCGAGACTCTTTGCTATTTCGAGTGGGTAACGTAAGAGAAAGGGTAAAGCGGCAAGCCCTCTTGCAGGGTACGGAATTGTGGGCTCTTCGTCGTTTTAAGTGGGTAACGGTTTCTAGATTTACATACGCACGAGG
>JAJOKK010000040.1 GCA_021129875.1 Candidatus Bipolaricaulota bacterium | reverse complement strand
TGTCGACAGCGTCAGTAAAGATCAATTCAAGTAATGGCCGTAAGTCACGGGGTCGTCAATGGTAGACCCCTGCACGACCCGGCCAGCTGATGGAGGATCTCCACCTCCTCGACATCCTCGGTCAGCGCACGGTAACGGGAGAGTATGGAACGATTACGCTCCAGTTTGCGGCCCGCCTCGGTGGCACGCTCCCGATCCTCCCAGAAGCCCGGGGAGGCCATCTCTTTCTCCAGGTCTGCAATCTTCGCTTCGATCCCAGCCGGGTCAAAGGTGATCACCGATCCTCGCAAGAACACTACGCAGGTTTGAAAGCCTCTCTTCGTTCATTGATCCCCTTATTGGTCTATTAACGTGCTGCTGAAAGCACGCTTTGCGCCGATATTCTACCCTACACTAAGGCAGGAGTCGATCGATCCTCCTGCTTGTCAGATCGACATATTGCAGATTAGTATTACCTCAGAGGGAGGTACAGCCATGAACGAGGAGAAGGTTCGCAAGGAAGAATTCACGATCAGCGGCGAGAAGCTGGTCTCTACGGTCAAGAAACTGGTGCAAGAAGGGAACATCCGCCGCGTCACCATCAACAACAAAGAGGGAAAGACCCTGATCGAGATCCCACTGACATTCGGTGTGGTCGGAGCACTCCTCTTGCCCACCCTGGCCGCCATTGGAGCCATCGCCGCACTCGTGACCGAGTGCACGATTGTCGTGGAGAAGATTGAGGAGTGAAGCATAGAGGACGCACTTGGTCCAGACAGTCAATTCCCAAGACCAGTAGACATATTCGTACGACAGAGTGGATTGCCGAAGTCGCCGAGGCACGGCACAGGCAAAGGAATTCAAGAATCAAGCTACGACTCCAAGCACTTGGCCTTGAACCCGAACAGTCTGAACAACGTGATGCGCTTTCCGAACACTTTCCGAACATCGGTCACCTCTGGGACATACGCTCCCCCTATTCTTAACCACACGACCCTTCTGAGTCCAATCTGCCGTTCGTTACACGGTTTCGTCCTGTCACCCGATAGGGAAGGATGGTTGGGAGTTGACACCAGGCTATATCAGTGGTATCATATTGATCAGATATTTCTGATTATTCTGATAAAGGGAGCGTGCGACATGGTTCAGTGTGCGGACAACGGGTGTTGCGAATCCCCAACCGATCGCAGGGCAGAGTGCTGCAAGGTGGAGGCGGTCGTGCGTGTGGATGGCAGGGGGCAGATGGTGCTGCCCAAAGAAGTCAGGGCGAAGGCGAACATCCGCGCCGGCGACAAGCTGACGGTCACCAGTTGGGAGAAGGACGGCAAGGTTTGCTGCATCACCCTGACCAAAGTGGAGGAGCTCGCTGACATGGTGAAGGCCACGCTGGAAGCGGCGATGAAAGACACTCTATCGGAGCGGTGAGCAAGGAGGTTCTTCTCATGAAAGACGACAATATCAGAAGGATGGTCAGAGAAAACTACGCCAGAATCGCCGCACAGGAGAGCTCCTGCTGCGGTGCGGGCACCCCCTGCGGTTGCGACAACTCGCAGGATTCGATGAGCAAAACGATCGGCTACACGGCTGAGCAACTCGGGACGATCCCCGACGGAGCCAACCTGGGATTGGGCTGTGGGAACCCCGCTGCCCTGGCCTCTCTTAAGGAGGGTGAGGTGGTGCTGGACCTTGGGTCCGGCGCCGGAATCGATTGTTTCCTAGCCGCCAACGCTGTTGGCGGGAGTGGGCACGTTATCGGTGTGGACATGACGGTTGAAATGATCGACCGGGCAAGGCAGAACGCCAGGGAGCACGACTACCAGAACGTGGAGTTCAGGCTGGGAGAGATCGAGAACCTGCCACTCGCCGACAATGTCGTCGATGTGGTGATCTCCAACTGCGTGATCAACCTATCCCCCAACAAGCCCCGGGTGTTCGAGGAGACGTATCGGGTGCTAAAGCCCGGGGGCAGGGTCATGATCTCGGATATCGTTTTAACGAAAACGCTTCCCGCAGCGATCAAGGATTCCATCGAGGCTTACGTCAGCTGTGTGGCCGGAGCGATCACGAAGCAGGAGTACTTAGCAACGATACAGGCAGCCGGTTTTCAGGGGATAGAGGTGGTCAGCGAGGTAACCGCCAAAGGAGTACTCGACGGCCCTACCGCACGATCGATCGCAGAGAAGACCGGAACCACGCTGGAGATATCGGAAGAAGCGGTAGCCTCGATCGCGAGCATCGCGGTCCAGGCGATGAAGCCGACCGACCCGAAACAGTCGAGGAGGGAATCATGATTGACCACTCCTTCGAGTTGGCGAAGATCCACCAGCAGGAGCTACTAAGAACGGCGGAGCATGTGCGGATGCTAAAAGGAGGAAATGTTCAGACCTTCATTCTTAGGATTTCATCGTCTCATGAAAGCGGTGGCGCTCATACTGATGCTGGAGTAGAGCGGAGATTGGAGTATGTATCCTCGGAATGCTTTCCATGCCTACCCTCCTACCCAGTGGAGCACGGGCTTCGCCAGGAACTCGCCAATCGGTATTCCACCACTACCGACAAGCAGTTTGCGCGTCGGCTTGAACGCGGTACTGAATGCGTCCATCCCTGTGAGTATTCCCCTCGCTCGCCCGCTCTTGACCTCGATTGCAGTAAGGGACCGACCTGCTTGCACAACGAAATCAACTTCGTGGTTGCCCTCTCGCCAGTAGAATACCTTGCATGTGCCGGCACTCTGTGCATTGGCTAAATGAGCTCCGACTGCGGACTCGACCAATCGTCCCCAGAAAGCGCGATCGCTTTGCGCTTCATCCATTGAGAGTCCCAGCGGAGCTGTCATTAACGCCGTATTCAGCACCTGCAATTTCGGGCTCGATCCGCGTCGGCGCACCGTGCTTCCCGAGTACTTCTGGAGTCCCGTCACCATCCCTGCCCCTGCGAGAAGATTAAGGTAGTGGGCCAGCGTAGTGGTATTCCCTGCATCCTGGAGCTGGCCGAGCATCTTGGTGTACGAGAGTATCTGTCCGGAGTAATTGCATGCCAGCTCGAACAGCCTCCGCAGCAATGCAGGCTTGTCCACCCGCGTGAGGAGCAGCACATCCCGAGCAATCGTTGTCTCGATAAGGGCATCGAGGATGTAGCGAGACCAGCGCTCAGGATCAGTAATCAATGGGGCAGCGCCGGGGTAGCTGCCGTGGAACAAGTACGTGTCGAGATTCCAGCCAAAGCAGGAACGCATCTCCGAGAAGGTCCAGTGGGGAAGGTGGAGAATCTCGAATCGCCCGGCAAGGCTCTCCGTCAGACCTCGCTGGATGAGCAATGGAGCGGATCCAAGCAGGATCACCTTGAGATTGCATCCCGCAGCCATGTCTTCGTCCCACAGACGTTTTACCGTCTCCGACCAGCCGACGATCTTCTGAACCTCGTCAAGAGCGAGAACAACCTCTTTCACGCCTTCCCGGCGTTGCAGAAGGCGTGCCGCGTCCCATTGCTCCTCGATCCATTGGCGTCCGCGTAAGGTAGGCTCATCGGCGCTCGCGTAGCGGAAGGACATATCAGAAGAGGCCAGCACTTGCCACACAAGCGTTGTCTTACCAACCTGACGTGTCCGGTCACGACCTGGATAAAGCGACGTGACTCCTCGAGTCGCTGAGAGAGAAGCTTGGCCATTGGGCGTGTGTAGGACGGCAAAGCACTTTTACTCAGCATAGTGAGTAATTTTACTCAAAACCTTGAGTAAAGCCAACTCGAGGACCGTCATCTGCGTTGCTAGTCCTGAGTGTTCTGTGCGGATCAGGATTGCAGGATACATTCCGGAGATGTGCCCAGATTGCGAGAATGCCAAGTGTGAAGGCTTTCCCCCTCAACCACCCCGCAACCTGATCAAGCGATCGCCCATCCGAGGAGAGCTTCTTGCATGAATACATTTCGACACAGCGTTCCAGAACCAAGCGGTCGAAGGCCACCGGCACTTCTCGCATCACAGTCTCTGGAGTTGCATGGCAACTCCTAGAGCAGCTGGTAGAACAGCTGGGGTCAAACCCCCTCCACTCTCCCTAGAGACAGAAGATATCGTATGCGCATGATTTAACGGTTTTTCAGCCTAGGATCAAGAACATCGCGCAATCCATCGCCAAGGAGATTGAATCCTAACACGGCTAGAAGGATGGCTAAGCCAGGAAAGAGGGTAACATGATAAGCTACCCTGATAAAGCCACGTCCCCGACTGAGCATCATCCCCCACTCAGGTGTGGGTGGTTGCGCTCCTAGGCCGAGGAAGCCAAGACCAGCCGCTGCAAGGATAGCTGTGCCGATCCGGAGGCTTGACAGAACGATGAGTGGCGCCAGCGTATTGGGAAAGAGATGACGGAGGATTATTCTCGCGCCTGACGCACCGATGGCACGGGCCGCTTGTATATATTCTTCCTCGCGAATTGTCAGGACTGATCCCCGCACGAGTCGGGCATAAACAGGGATGGAGACGACCCCGATAGCGATCATCGCGTTCCACAGACTGGGTCCAAGCACAGCTATTATCATAAGGGCAAGGAGTATGGCGGGAAAGGTGATCAGGATGTCAACGAACCGCTGGATCAACAAGTCAATTTTTCCGCCATAATACCCCGAAATAGCCCC
>JAJOKK010000025.1 GCA_021129875.1 Candidatus Bipolaricaulota bacterium | reverse complement strand
GAACTCTCCGCGGTCTCTGCGGTAAAGTGATCGCTGGTTAGACAAGACGTCCAACGGGCAAACTCCTCAAACTTGGTTCCTAACTGCGGTAGGCGGCTATCGACCCATGCCCACCAACAGCTAACGCGAATAGAGCCTCAAGTAAAGCGATTGCGTGCCATCACCTCAACGAGTGGTTTGCGATCGCGTTCCCCAAGCTCAATCGCGCGATGGTCCTCGGAGAGATCAGCGGGATCTCCGGCTCGGGCGACGACGATCAGGGTGATCAAGGTATAGTCCGTGGGGATCTTTAGGGTCTCTTTCACCTTCGTCGGGTTGTACCCGGCGATAGGGTGGGCGATCAACCCCATCTCAGTCGCCTGGAGCATTAGGTTGCCGACGGCCATCCCGCAGCCTAAAAGAAAGTAGTCGCGCCCGTCAGAGAGTTTGCAGTCGAGATCACGCTGGGACGCGACGGCGATGATCACCGGCGCGGGCTTTGCCCAGTAGTTTCCCTGCGGCATGGCTTCCTTGACCGCGCGCAGGATCTCGTCGTCGTCGATGACGACGAATCGCCACGGCTGGCTGTTGAAGCACGATGGGGCGAGGTGCGCTGCCTCAATAAGGAGTTCGATCTCTTCCGCGCCGACCGGCTCGGTGGAGAGAGCTCGCTTGGCCCGCCTCTCTGCGATTAAGTGATGAATTGCTCGTGTCATATTACGCCTCCTCTCTCCGGAGACGGACGGTGAACATGGAGTGCTCGAACTCTTCGCGTCCGTCTCCGTGGTCTCTGTAAACGGTGGGCACTCTTAGGTGTGCATCGGTACGTCGCAGCAGACGAGCGTACCTGCACCGGATTTCGCCACCTTGGCCTCTTGCCCGCAGATATTGCAGATGTAGGCCTTTCCTTCTTCCGCCATGGTAAAACCTCCTTCTTTCTGCCCCGTGGAGTACTACTCCTACGGGGAAAGCGTGAGTGAATCCTCCCACAGCCCGTGGATGTTGCAGTACTCGATAGCGATCAGTTCACTGAAATCAGCGAGATGCGCGTGCGAGATCACCTCGGGGACCCCGTATGTCGGGCCGAGGTCGCAGGTGAAGATGTGCACCGCGAGCCCTTTCTTCACCCCGTAGAGAGCGATCCACTTGATGTGGTGTTCTATCGTGTTCGGGTGCGCCACCTCTTTGCCGACGGTGATCTTGACGACCTTGTCGGCACAATCTTGGCAGGATATCAGCTCGATCACTGGGACGTGTTTCTCCTTGCCTTCTTTAGCTGCTCCCTTGATCAACTCACCTAGTTTCATTTCGCCCCTCCTTTTGGGTTTTAAAGTGCTTTATCTTGGTCGGATCCGCAGATCAGACAGAACTCCGGGGCCTCCCTTTCGACCGGGCGATGAAGAATTCACTGATCTCGATGCCTTTCCCCGCTTCCACAGCTTGTTCGGCCTTTTCGTGCATCACCGTATGGATCTTCTCCGTCTCGAGCGCGTATTGGGTCGAGCGAATCGCGCCTGACTCCTTTTGGAGTTCGGCAACCTTGTTGTAGGCCGAGCACATCTCCTCTACTTCAAAGGTCTCCCCATCGATGCACTCCTACAGGTTCTTTTATCCCTTCTTCTCCGCCTTCTCTGAGAATACAAGGCAACCCATATGGCCATGCTCGCCCCGGCGAACGCTGCGCCCAGGAACTCCTTTGTCACCTTGCGCGCTTATCAGGAGCCTATTACCTCAAGGGAACTTAAGACCTCCTCCATGTTTGGTACTTCGCGCATCGGGTAGACCTTGGCGAAGCGGACTACCCCCTGTTCGTCAAGGATGATCACCGCCCGCTCAGAGAAGCCGTCCTTCGCGCGGAAGATCCCGTAGCTTTCTGCGACCTCACCGTGCGGCCAGAAGTCAGACAGAAGCTTTGTTCCTCTGATTCTCAACTCCTTCGCCCATGCTTCTTTACACGGGACCGAATCGACGCTCACGCCGAATGCTTCTGCGTTCCGCTCCGAAAACACCGCTCGATTCTCTTCGAGTGCTTGCATCTGCCTGGCACAGACTCCGGTCCATGCGAGCGGGTGGAAGGAGAGGATCACGCGCTTGCTCCTGTATTCGTTTAAGTTCACATTTTCGCCGTGCTGGTCCTTAAGGACAAAATCCGGCGCCTCTTTCCCGACTTCGATGATTCTCATTTACTGCCTCCTTCCTCTTGTCCGACACGTCGTAGACCCTCTGATTGTAGGCGATATATGCTGCTACCCCGTCTCTTCCATCGTACCACGCCAGATCTTCCTTAGTGAACTGTCTCATCGTCTCTCCGGTTCAGGCATGCATGTTGATGCAGCGCCGGAGCTATCTCTGGATAGAGCGGAGTCTCTCCAACGCTGCTTCCGCCCGCTAGCGCAGGAACTTGGAGACGAAGGGTGATGTTTCACCGCGCCGCAAGAAGTGACCGGATGGGCCTTCGCCAAGGAATTCGGAGAACCACGACTCATGCTCGATCTCCTCGTGAAGGATTGACAGGGCCAGATCATAGGGCGGTTGCCACCCCCTTTTAGAGAGAGTGTAGCGCTTAACAGACTATGCTTTCTCGAACAGGTCCTTGCCGACGCCGCACTCCGGGCAGACCCAGTCTTCGGGAAGGTCCGCGAACGACGTCCCGGGCTCGATCTCGCTTGCCGGATCGCCGACTGCCGGGTCGTAGACGTAACCGCAGACTGTGCAGATCCATTTTTCCATTAGCTAACTCCTTTCCTTACGCAGGGTATTTCGATAGTCGTTGTAGGTCAACGGCTGACCACCATCAGCGGTGGCGGCGTGATCGACTGACGCTGTGAACAGCGAATGCGTCCCCAAATCCAGCGTCATCTCAGGGATCACCGTACAGTCATAGACCGCCACCGCATCAGGCAAATAGGGTATTCCGTGCTCATTCAACACATGATCGAAATCCACGAACTTGTTCACATCGCGCCCGGACTCGCAGATCATGGCGTGGGTCGACGATCTGTCGCCCACGCCGATCACGATACACGGCGGCGCACTGCTAGCCTGCATCAACGCATCAAGGCACTGCCCGTTGAGCCTGTCTCTGGACTTTGCAGTCAAGGTATACAGGCCGTGGGTAACGTGAAACAGGGCCATGTTGATCGGTCCAGATTCGGTCACGGTTTTGAGCGCCATCAGGATCTTTGCTAGGCCTCGGCGACGCGTCGGCCCAGTTCGCGATCCGCCATCAGTATGCCGTGGCCCGAATCGCCGATGCGCTCGAGCATGCTAATGATCCTGGACACCGAATCCTCTTCTTCAACCTGCTCGGTCACAAACCACTGCAACATGATGCCGGAGGCACGATCATTCTCTTCATCGGCCAGATTGGCCAGATCATTGATCCTTCCGGTGATGAACTTTTCATGCTGCAAGGCTGCCTTGAACGCGGCGATCGGCGATGCCCACTCCGCCTGCGGCTTGTCCAAGGGCTGAAGCTCGATGCGCCCGCCGCGTTCATTGATGTGATTGAAGAATCGCTGCGCGTGATCTAATTCCTCCTGCGCCTGCGCCTTCATCCACTGGGCCATGCCGTCCAGATTCTGGGAATGAAAATAGGCAACCATGGCGAAGTACAGATAAGCGGAAAACGTTTCGTGCTTGATCTGCTCGTTCATCGCGCTCTGCATCTTGGAAGTGATCATTTCGCTCCTTCTAAACTTTTTTATGGCAGAACCACCAATCAAAGCAGTTATCGCCGGTACGCTCGTTCGCCGTCGCTTGATCGGTCGGCGGAGGAACGATAACGTGATCCTGCACCAGCTCGTTATCCGGCCAATTTGCCGGGATGGCGACGCCGTGCTTTTCCGACACCTGGAAGCCCTTGACCATGCGCACGATCTCGTCGATGTTGCGCCCCAGTTCCTGCGGGTAGTAGAGGATGGCGCGAACGACGCCTGTCGGATCGACGATGAACACGGCCCGAACAGTGTTCGTGCCCTTGCCGGGATGAATCAACCCCAACTGATTGGCGATTGATTCAGTTCCAGCAATGATCGGGAATTTGATTTCCACGTTCAAATTATCGCGAATCCAATCCGTCCACTTCATATGTGAAAATACCTGATCGATGCTCAGACCGATTAGCTCGGTGTTCAATTCTTTGAACCGATCTTGCTTCTTTTGAAAGCCTACGAATTCTGTCGTACATACCGGTGTAAAATCGGCCGGATGGCTGAACAGAACAAACCATTTTCCTTTGTAATTACTAGGTAACGATATTTTCCCGTAAGTTGTTTGAACCTCCATCTCTGGAAAACGATCGCCGATCAGTGGAATGTTGTAGTCACTCATGTTTTTCTCCTTTGAATTCTCTTTGTTTTGTTAGCTAGTCGATACGGAATTGTATTAGTTAACGACTACCAGTTCTCCCCCAACAGCTCGAAATGCGCCTGTTCGTGGGCACAAGCCGGGCACAGGCCGGGAGCGGTCATGTTTTCGTGCAGATATCCGCAGTTACGGCAGAGCCACACGGCTTTTTCTGGTCGCTTGAACACAAGATCGTTCTCGATATTGTTGGCCAGATCGAGGTAGCGCTTTTCATGCTGTTTCTCCGCCACGGCGATCGCCTCGAAGACCTGCGCGATCTCGTTGAACTTCTCTTCGCGGGCTTCTCGCGCGA
>JAJOKK010000063.1 GCA_021129875.1 Candidatus Bipolaricaulota bacterium | reverse complement strand
GTAAATAGTAAATAGTAAATGGTAAATTGCAGGGCAGGAACTGAGAGATGAGGCCACATGAAGTAGGACTGCACGGGGCAGGCCCCATAGATCCTGGGGTCAGGCCTATACATGGCACTTAGGGCTATCACAAGGATGGTTGATTGGGAATGGGCTGGAAACAGTGATGAGTGATAAGTAATAAGTGAAGAGGGATGTTCTCTGTTCTCTGTTCTCTGTTCTCTATTCTCTGTTCTCTGTTCTGTGTCTATCAGTGTCAATCCGTGGTTCTAGGCTGTCGCATTTCAGCCAGTATGGGTTTGCTGAATGCTTGCCTGCCTGAATCCTGCCCGCCGTGTTACTCCCGCCGACCAGGGAGCAGTCTTGAGATTTGAGTAGACGGTTCATACGGCAGAACATCCGTTTCTTACTGCGTTCTACACGGGGCATGACGGAAAGTACGAGCATTGATGCGGTCTGAAGCTTGACAATCATCCCTCTCCTTGAGACCCTTTAGGCGTGATGAAGAATATACAGCGCGAGATCGAGGAACTGCGGGAGCAGATCAGATACCACAATCACCTCTACTACGTACTCGACAGGCCGGAGGTCGCTGATACGGAGTACGACGCCCTCTTTCGCCGGTTGCAGGAGGTGGAAGACAGGTACCCGCAGTTCGTCGCCCCGGATTCGCCGACGCAGCGTGTCGGCGCAACCCCGGCGGCGGGGTTCGCCACTGTACCCCATGCCGTTCCCATGCTGAGCCTGGGAAACGCGTTCAATGCGGAGGAGATGCGGGATTTCGACCGACGTATACGGAAGCTCCTCGATATTGATGAGGTTGTCTACTCGATCGAACCGAAGCTGGACGGGCTGTCGGTCGAGCTTGTCTACCGCGATGGGATTTTTATGCACGGTTCGACACGGGGAGACGGAATGACCGGAGAGGATGTCACGTCCAATCTCCGGACGATCCGCAGTATCCCGCTCCGTCTTCGCTCGCTCGACGGGTTGTCCCCTTCGCTCCTCGAGGTGCGCGGCGAGGTCTATATCGATAAGGCCGACCTTGCACGGATGAACGAAGAACGGGAGAACGAGGGCCTGGCCCCATTTGCCAACCCGCGGAACCTCGCCGCAGGGTCGCTGCGCCAGCTCGATCCCCGCGTGACCGGCGCACGTCCGCTAAAAATTTTCTGCTACGACGTCGGCCGGGTCGAGGGAATAAGTATCGAAACGCAGGAAGAGCTTCTTGCTGTGCTCGCCAAGCTTGGAATCCGTGTCAATCCACGCTACCAAATCTGTAACGGAATAGAGGAGGCGATAACCTTCCATGAGCGCCTGCAGGAGGAGCGGGAGGAACTCCCCTATGAGGCCGACGGTGTGGTGGTCAAGGTGAATGACTTCGCTGCGAGAAGGATCGCCGGCGAGGTGACGCGCAGCCCACGCTGGGCGATTGCAGGCAAGTTCCCCGCTGAGCAGGGGATCACGCAAGTGAAGGAGATCATCGTCCAGGTCGGCCGGACCGGCGTCTTAACCCCGGTGGCGGTCCTTGAGCCGGTGCGTGTGCGGGGGGTGGAGATCTCGCACGCCACGCTGCACAACGAGGACGAGGTGAAGCGGAAGGATGTTCGCAGCGGAGACACCGTGGTGGTGCAGCGCGCAGGGGATGTGATCCCGCAGATTGTGCGGCCGCTCGTCGAGCGGCGCAGCGGGGAGGAGCGTCCGTTCATCATGCCCGACGCCTGCCCGGCCTGCGGCGGCGAGGTCGTGCGGCTGGAGGGGGAGGTCGCACATCGCTGCCTGAACCTCTCCTGTCCAGCGCGGATCAAGGAATCTATCCGTCACTTCATCTCCAAGGGCGGACTAGACATCGACGGTTTCGGAACAAAGCTTGTCGACAGGCTGGTCGAGCAGAAGCTTGTGCGTAAGGTGAGCGATATCTTCCACCTCAAGCGGGAGACGTTGCTCAGCCTCGACCGGATGGGGGAGAAGTCAGTGGAAAACTTGCTTGCTGCACTTGCGGCGAGCAAGTCGATCCCTTTGGCGAAACTCCTCTTTGCCCTGGGGATCATTGGGGTGGGGGAGCACGCAGCCGAGATCTTCGCACGCGCGTTCATGGGATTGGACCGTCTGACAGCGGCGACGGAGGAGGAACTGTGCGCGCTGCCGGGGATCGGGCCGCGCACTGCAAAGGCGGTCGTTGATTTCTTCTCCAATCCGGCGAACAAAGAGATGCTCGCCGAACTCCTCGCCGCCGGGGTAAGACCGGTTTCAGCAGGATCCGCCGCTGCTGACGCGCCGACGGCAAAGCCTCTTGCCGGGATGAGGTTCGTCCTCACTGGGACCCTTTCTTCGATGACCCGCAGTGAAGCTGGCGAACTGATCAAGCGGCTGGGGGGTACAGTCTCCTCCTCGGTGAGCGCGCGGACCGATTTTGTAGTTGTGGGAAAGAATCCGGGGAGCAAGGCACAGAAGGCACGCGAACTGAAGATCACGATCCTCGGCGAGGAATATCTCACCGAGGCGGACCTTACCGAGGTAGCCCTCATCGAGGCAGACCTCATCGAGGCAGACCTCACCGAGGCCCGATGAACAAAGAGACGCTTCTCGACCTCTCCTCCGCCCAGTTGACAAGCCTGCTCGCCGATTTTAGCGAGCCGCGGTACCGCGTGCGGCAGATTCAGCGAGCGATCTATCACGACCTCGTCTCCGACTACGAGGCGATCTCCACCATCCCCAAAAAGCTGCGCGCATCACTCGCACACAGTATTCCATTGCAACCGCTTCAACCGGTTGATTCCATGATCAGCCCGGACAAACGAACGCGCAAGACCCTCTTCCGTCTACCCGATGGAGAGACGATCGAGGCGGTTCTTCTCTTCTACGACGAACGCCGTACAGTCTGTCTATCGACCCAGGTCGGCTGCGCGGTCGGCTGCAGCTTTTGCGCCACCGGAACAGGTCTGCTCACACGAGATCTCACTGCAGGGGAGATCGTTGCTCAGGCGCTCCACTTCGCCAGCAAGCTGCGCGAGCAAGAGGAGCGCCTGACAAACATCGTTTACATGGGAATGGGGGAGCCGTTTTTGAACTATGAAGCGACGATGAAATCGTTCCGCATCCTGAACGACCCTGACGGATTCGCGCTTGGGGCGCGGAACTTCACCCTCTCTACTGTGGGGATCATCCCGGGAATCGAGCGGTTTACACGCGAGGGAGTGCAGGCCAACCTGGCAGTCTCCCTCCACTCCGGGGACAACGTTCTGCGCAATCGGCTGGTTCCGATCAACCGGCGTTACCCGCTGGAAGAGCTTATCCGCACCTGCCGCGCCTATATCGAGCAAACGCACCGGCGGGTGACTTTTGAAGTCGCCCTGATCGACGGAATGAACGATTCTCCCGAGGATGCGCGCAAGGTTGCCGCACTCCTCTCCGGGCTCCTCTGTCATGTTAACCTCATTCCGTTAAATCCGGTCCCTTCATCTCCCCTCCGGCCGAGTTCTCGCGAGCGGATCGCGGCATTCGCCCGCGCACTGGAGGAAGCAGGGATCCCGGTGACCGTGCGTCTGGGAAGAGGGGTAGAGATCAGAGCAGGGTGCGGCCAGCTGCGGGCGCGGAACGCAAGATCCGGCGTCGATCGTCAGTAGCGGGTTGCAGCATGGGATCAAGCTCTTCGTCCTCCGGCTTTGCTTAAGTAACAGGATTTGTAGCAACGTTGCCTGCTTCCAACGCTGAATAGCGTTGAACCAAGATGAGCCGAGAGTGGGTCCCTGCCCGTCTATGAGTACGGGCGTCGCACGACCAGATGCAGGTGCTCGGTGCAGTCGCGGTACTGCGGAAGTTCGCAGGTCTCGGCGACCAAGCGTACGATCTTCTCGTAAGCGGGCGGGTCTTCCGTAGCGATCTTATCCACCTCGGTCAGCATACCCGCAGCGAACCCTTCGACACCGGCGTAGGTAAGGATGTCGAAGCCTGCTTTCGTGACCTCGCCAATGCCCTGTGGCGGGGTGAGAAAAACCGCTTCGGTGAACGCCTCCTGCTCTCCTGCCTGGAGATGATCGTTGAGCAGGGCTGCGACATGGTTGTAATCAGCATACGCGGATGGGAACTCCGTAAGCCCTGAGCGAAGGATCCCCCAAGGATTGATAAACGCGATAATCGCAGGAGCGCCCGGGCGAAGGACGCGGTGAAGCTCAGACAAGGCCTGTTGGCGATCCGCCGCCTCTACTAGATGATAGAGCGGCCCAAGGAAGAGCGCTCCGTCGAACCCTGCGTTCGGCAGAGTGGAGAGATCACACGCGTCGGCGCACAGGATCGCCGCTGGAGTGAGCCCCAGCTCCGCGAGCTTCTTCTCGGCAAAGGCGACTGCGTTGGGGGAAAGATCGGCAAGGGTCATTCGATACCCACGTTTGAGGAGCTCTACGGTGTATCGTCCCGGCCCGCCGCCGATGTCGACCAGATGCCCTTCCTTGGGAAAGTGCTTCGCGATCAGGTGGAGGGTGCTCGTGAGCTCGAACCGGCGATACGGTCGCTCGAGTCGCTCCCACTCAGTCTCTACCTGGCTGTCATAGTACTTTCGTACAATATTGCTCATCGTCTCAGGCTGTTACACAACCCTCTTCTCCTTGCAGAACATAAGCTTTCACCGTCTCGGGGGGTGTAGTAGCCGATTGGGGACTTACTACACCCC
>JAJOKK010000053.1 GCA_021129875.1 Candidatus Bipolaricaulota bacterium | reverse complement strand
GTTCTTGGGGGGTGTAGTAAGTTCCCAATCGGCTACTACACCCCCCGAGACGGTGCAAGCTCCTGTTGGACTTCCGGCCTTGCTTCGCAACCCGCAAGGAGAAGGGGTTTGTGCAACAACCTGCCATGCTGGCTAAAATGTGGCAGGCCTAGAACCGCGGATTGACACTGATATACACCGAGCAGCGAATAGAGAACATCCCTCTTCACTTATTACTGAATGCGCACTATCTGCCTGTGGGTGCCTGCCGGACCGGAATTCCCGAGTGGGTAAAACTTTATGGGACGAACAGGACTCGTAGTAAGTCAGTGCATAACCTGTACTCGGTTGATTCTGCTTCAATCCTCCAGCATTGCCGCCACCTTGCCGGCGATCTCCCTTTGTAGAGAGATTGCCCGGGCGGCCAGATCTACACGTCTACTGCGGTACTCGGTCGCGTACCCTTTGTCGGCGATCAGGCTGCAGTTGATGGCCACGTTGTACAGGGCCGATTGGAGAGCGGCCTCCGCTAGGTGGACCGAGACAGCTACGTCGCTTATCGCGTTGGGGTTCCCGAGCTGCGGCAGCCGTCGGTTCAACTCAAGAATACGGTAGCAGGCATCAGCGATCTGATAAGGGACTTCATTGGCGTGCTTAAGGGCGGCTTGAATCTGCTCTTTTCGCGCCGCTTTCTCTTCTGCGGTCCCCTTTGGAAGGCGGTAGCAGGCGATCACCTGTTGATAGGCCTCGATATCCTCCTCGACCGCGCGCGTCAGTTCCTCACGTAACTCAATCGCCTTCTCCAGAACGATCTTCAGCTCCTGCTCTCCCTTGGAGAACTTCTCCTTGCCGATCGTCAGGTTGCAGACCATCGATACCAGTGATGCAGCCAACGCCCCGGAGAGGGCGGCGACACTCCCCCCACCCGGTGCCGGCGCATCTGAAGAAAGTTCCTCTAAGAAAGCACCGATCGTCACGCCCTTATAAGTCGTTCTCATACCTTCCTCCTTAAGAGCCTGCCTGTTCCGGCTCGGCTTTGCTCTGCATCACGAGAACCAGCTCTCTTTCCCCAATGCGCAAACTTCTTTTACTCGCTGGTTACAAATCAAGGCCGGAGGACACTCAACAGCGTTCACCGTCTCGGGGGGTGTAGTAGCCGGTTCGGGATGTACTACACCCCCCAAGAACGCCGGTAGAAGGAGCAAGGTTGAGTGGTTAAACCTTCCGATCCTTGAAGTTCAGATTTACGCAGCAGATGGTACTATAGCCTTGCGCGTGAGTAGCCGGGCGACTCTGATATCAATGTTCACAGAAATACAGTGTACGACTGTGGCCCAACGACGTCAAGGACCAGGGCGCCACAAATCCAAGGCAACCTCACTCTATTCGAGTAAGTTCAAAATAAATACTTTCCTGGATTGCTGGGTGGTTACCCGTAAGCCGATACCTGAATGTCTGCAATTATAGCATAGGATCCATAGTCAACGCCGGATGGCCCTTTTTCGCAAGGAAGGAGAGAAGAGCATCCGAGTCAGCACAGGTATCACCGTCTGCGATCTTGCCGAGCAAATCGGGCGCGCCGGCGCGTTCAGATGCTCCCTTAAGTTCCTCAGCCAGTTCCTCCTTTAGATGCCGGGAGATCCACACCACCCGCTTGATGCCCCCTTCCCCAGCCAGGTACTTATCTGAGGAGAGGTAGCTCTTGGCGTGTCCGATCACACCTGGAGTCTGTGTGGCCGCCGACATTGCTAACAGCTCAGAGAAGGTCATCCCCATGGGTGTTATGGAGCTATCTGCTCTCGCGATGACCATCACCCCGCCCGCTTCCGGGAGGAATACTGTCAGGCATTCACAGAGATTGGAGACGCTTGGCGGGTCATCCAGGATGGAATGGAGACAAAATCGGCTGAATTTCATTTGCGAATGATCGCAAACATACCTGTTTATGCTCTCCCACTCCCCTTTGCACGGGTCCAGGCACCCTTCTTTAGCAATTGCCTGATTAGGACCGTTAGGGTTGCTTTCGCAAGATGCCTGGCAGTCAAGGAAATTCACCACTCCGCATATCCCCGGCTTCTCCGGAGTGATAATGCAAAGATGATAGGGAGTGAGAGATTGGCAGGAGAGACAACTGTAGAAGATGTCCACGTCCTCTTCCCGCATTACAGCTGCTTTGGAATCCCGTTCGTAACCGGGCGCTCGACCCTCCGCTCGGCCCTGCTCCAGATCGCCTTGGCACCTTTCGACGATCTGTTCGGTACTCTTGCGCATGGAATCTATTGACTTCATTTGCCCTCGGGAATCTCTGCAAATGGCGGAACGTGCCGGGAACCGGAGCGGCGAGCAAGCACAGGATCATCAAAGCCCCCCTGATGATCTTGAAGCAGCTATGTTCTGAGCTTCTCTGCTAACAGGCCGGTTTTGGTGGCTATATCCACCACTCCCCGTCGAAGAGGTGAGTCGGGGGGGAGTTCGGTGAGTGGCCTTCCCCCAGTCTCCAGCGGGGCCATATTCGGGTCTTCAGGGATAGTGACCAGGAGATTGAGCCCGGTGCCGGCTATGAGTTCACTCATCTGTGGGGTGATATTTCCGGCAAGTCGATTGATGACCAGATGAACCTGTCCCACGTTGGTACGTAGATCATCGATGAGCTTTCTGGTGCGCACGGCAGCGGTAATGCTCCTGATGGTGGGGTCTGATATGATGAGCAACACATCCACGTCCCGGGTCGTCTGACGGCTGATATGCTCCATTCCGGCCTCGTTATCAATGACCACATACTGATAATTCCCAGCTAGCTTGTCTAGGATATGCCGAAGCATATGGTTTACAGCGCAGTAACAGCCCTGGCTTTCTGAGCGTCCCATAGCCAGAAAATCGAGCCCAGCAGATTCCACCAGCCCCTCGAATATCTTGGCATCCAGCCATGCCTGCTTGTCGGTCCCCAGGGCAAACTCAGCCTGGGTGATCTTCTCCTCCATAAGCTCCCGGATACCACCAATGGTGTTGGTCTCATCGTCGAGGGGAAGACCCAGCGCTTGATGCAAATTGGTAGCCGGATCCCCATCAACCGCCAGTACAGGCGGGCTTTCCTTCGCCAGTAATGCTGCCAGAAGGGCGGAAATGGCTGTTTTGCCGGTCCCGCCCTTCCCGGCGACAGCAATGGTAATGGACATTTTAACCTCCGGTCAAACTCCTGGCAAGGGCAGGAAGAAAGCCCGGGAGTTCGCCCGCTTCTCTAGGGCCGACCACTATCTCCCATCCCGGTAAGGCCTCCTCCAACTCGCCCCTGATCCGGGCTACCTTGCCCGGGATGACCAGCTTGCGATGCTTCACCCTTTCTTCGATGCCCGACTTCTTGATAAAGGCCCCCACTGAGTCGCCGCTGAATTTGCCTGCTCCCCAACCGGTGACCACACCGAGCCCCTCGGTGTCCTTCACGCACACAAAGGCATGAACCTTGCTCTCCTCGGTGGCCGATGAAACCAGGAAATAGGTGAGAGACCAGTTTGAAGTGACCAAGATAGGTGATTCATCCTTCGGCTGACCTATCTCGTAAATCCCCTGTTCGATCGCCAGCGGCATGCGAGGATCGGTATAAATGTTGAGTCGCTGTACCAGCAGAGGCAGTAGCGACTCTTCTGATAGGTCGGAAAGAACGATAATCCCGGCGAATTTGATAACGCACATTGAGGCGGTCAATATCTCTCCCAATCCATCGCGGGCAAGGAAACAAGGAAAAGCGATAGTCGGATAGCCTAGGGGCCGGAAATTCTGCTTCAGTGCCGCTCGCCTGATAATGGTCTGATCTCTCAACAGCTCCAGAAAATTCCCTGAGCCAGGGTCGAGGACCAGCTCCTCGATCCCTTCCTCCTTCAACCTGGAGGTCAATGGGATCAGCGTCTCGACGCTCTCCGCCTTAACCCCCACCGGAGTGGGCGATTGTTTTATCAGAGGTATTGCCTGTTCAATGTTATCCTTCGTTATCGGATAAAGGAGCGGGTCCCGGTCGGCGCAGATGTCCCTCGCTGCGAAGAGCGCTCCCATCTCCTCGGAGAGCAGAATGATCCCTGCATCACTGGCCTCACAAACCTTCTTGACCAAGGTTTTGTATTTTGCCTGCTCTCCCGATTCAAATTTGAGGGCGAAAAGGTCTGCTTTAAGTGTCAACCCCATCCTGTTAAATTGAAGATCTTTCATCTTTGCTATCTTCTCTTCAATCGCCCCCTCGTCTTCCTTATCGGAGATTAGCATCGCGATGCCCGGGGGATGGATGAAGGTCTTCTCGTGTCGATAGATTACTTCCTCGTTGCCGATTTTTAGGGTGGCTTCACCCGATCCTACCGTAACCAATTTTATCGGCGGTGCCAGGGCATCCTCCAGTTCCGCCTTTATCTCCTCGGAGAGATAGAGGCATTTATCGACCGTTGCCCCCCCGGCGACCAGCTTCATAGCGAATGCAAAACAGGTGGGGAACCCGCACTCTTTACAGGCCTTTCTTTTAGGAAGCTTCTTTGCGACGTCAGTCCCTTTCATCGGCATTTTCAAACCCCTTTTCTCGAAGTTTCATGAAATCAGTCCAGGCCCTGCCTTTGGACCATGCTGCAAGCATCTCGGAGAGTCCGTATTCAGTAAATCCATCCCGTATTTCAGCCACAGCATGGAGCCTGTTGCGTAAGCCTTTTCTGCTGCTCGTCGTT